>JAUXEM010000098.1 GCA_030620515.1 Salinivirgaceae bacterium | reverse complement strand
TTTGCTCATTATTTGAAAGTAGAGCATGGTTTTTATTAAACTCTTCCAAAGAAGCGAAAAGACCTATGTTAATAGGAGTTAACAGGCTAATTTCTTTTCTGGTAAATTTTAATAATTCGGTTGCACTATTATTTACTCTGTGAATTTCAACTTGCTGATTGCTAATTGATTTTAGCAAGAATAAGGGTTGCTTAACTGCATTAAAAACAAATTCAAAGCCAATAGCTTCTTCCTCGTGTTTAATAGACGATTTAAGTTTCTTATTCTCTTTTTTTAAGCTCTCAATCTCTTTGTTTAGTTTGTCAATATCTTGCATACTCTCTTTTTTTAATCCTTGTACATTAGCACCTTTGGTTCACATTTATTGGTGTAATAAGCTCGAAACATTCCCTTAGTATTAAATTCCATGCAAATATTTCCATTTTTATCAATACCAATTACTCCGCCAGACCCACCAACTTCTTTCAATTCTGATATTACAGAACTAGCAGCTGTTTTTAATTCCTGATTCTTATATTTCATTCTAGCTGAAATGTCATAGGCTACACTATATCTAATAAAATATTCACCGTGCCCCGTAGATGAAATAGCACATGTATTATTATCGGCAAAAGTTCCAGCACCAATAATAGGCGAGTCACCAATTCTTCCATATTTTTTATTTGTCATTCCGCCTGTTGATGTCCCCGCAGCCAAATTACCGTTTTTATCTAAAACAACGCAACCCACAGTGCCATGTTTTGATTCATTTTGTCTCTTTATAGCATTTTGTAGGTTGTTCCAGCGCTTTTCTGTATAGAAATAATTTGGGTTTACCATTTCTAAACCAACACTTTTAGCAAATTTATTTGCTCCGGATCCACTTAATAATACATGTTCCGATTTTTGCATTACTGCTAATGCTGCTGAAATAGGGTTCTTAATAATTGTTACTCCCGATACTGCTCCTGCATTTTTATTTCGTCCATCCATAATAGAAGCATCAAGTTCATTTTTACCATCGTGTGTAAAAACAGCCCCTTTACCAGCATTAAATAATGGTGAATCCTCCAAAATATGAATAACAGCTTCAATAATATAGATGGCTGAATCTCCATTATCAAGCATTGATTTGCCCGTTTGTATGGCTTCAAAAAGCTTCGTTTTAAAAGCAACCTCTAGTTCCTGTGGAATATTATCTTTTACAATATTCCCAGCACCTCCATGTATAACTATACCAAAACTTGCAGTGTTAGCCTCAATATTATTGGCAGGTATAGTATTTTCTGCATCTTCAACTAACTGTGATATAACTCTAGTCTCTTCATACTTATCCTTATTTAATATTTTTTTAACTACCTGAAAAAAGAGCAGCGGAACCAATAAGAACAATAATATAAATATATAAGGCTTAAAATGTTTCTTTTCTATCTTCATCTGTAAAATATTGCTTTAATGTATAACAAATGTAAGCAAGTTAGCTTGTTTTATTGTTGTTAAATAATAATTAATGTTAGAATAATAATAGTACGTTAAATTTTGAGACCTGCCTTATTCGGGCAGGTAGTGAGACAAAAATAACATGCTGATAATATGCATGTTAGCCATAATTTCTAGTTTTACACAATACTCTCATTATCAACCATATAAAAACTCAACGAACTATTGAATAAGGAAGTAGGCGATAAATAGTATGCAGCCAGCAGTAACCAGTAATATATTTAATTCGTGGCTTAATTTAATGCGATGAACCGAAAATAATGATTGAATAATTTACTCTTAACGATATTACTTATCTATAAAATTCCTCATATGCGCATTATTACTATTTTTGTATATAAAATTACTACTTATGCTATTAAATAGACTTATTGTTTTTATTAAATATACCCTTTTTTGGTTGTTGTTTTTTATTGCAAGCCGCTTACTATTTATAATTTATAATTTTCACTTTGCTGACAATATTCCATTTGGTCATTTATTGCTTTCGCTTATTAAAGGGTTTAAGCACGATATGTCTGTAACTGGCTATATTTTGTTTTTTGCCGCACTTTTAATGGTAGGTACATGCATGTCAGGTAAGAAAACGATCACTAGAATCCTTAATACTTATACTCTCATCTTTTTAGTTCTACTAAGTATGGTAACTATTGTAGACATGGAGCTTTATCGTAACTGGGGCTTTCGTATGGATAGTACAGTACTGCTTTATTTAAAAACGCCAAAAGAGGCAATGGCATCAACAAAAGTTTGGTTAACTGTAGTACTATTTATTAGTACAATTCTGCTAGTATTCCTAGCATATAAAATATATAGAAAACTACTATCTTCAAGCTTAAATTCTATAATGCCCAAGAACTGGCTGGCTATTCCTGTATTTTTAGTTGTAGCAGCATCAATGATAATTCCTATTCGTGGAGGATTCGGAATTGCTCCAATAAATACTGGAGCTGTTTTTTATAGTAAACATTCATTTGCTAACCATGCAGCCGTAAATGTCCATTGGCATATGGGTAACTCTTTGGTTTATTTAAACAAGAATGAAACAAAGCAATTTATGTCGCAGCAAGAGATGAATAAAGAGTTCAATGCATTGTATGCAACTTCAAATAAATTCAATTCACTAATTAATATTGATAATCCTAATATAATAATCCTAATACTTGAAAGCTTTTCATCAAGGGTAATTGCACCATTGGGCGGTATAGATAATGTTACGCCAAATCTAAATAAATTAGCTCAGGAAGGTGTGCTTTTTAGCCACTGCTTTGCCAATGGCGATAGAAGTGATAAAGGCATTGTCTCTATATTGAGTGGTTATCCTGCACAACCCAAAACATCAATAATAAAAAAAACCAATAAAGCAGTTAAACTGCCTTCTTTAAGTAGAGAACTATCTAAATTGGGTTATAATACATCCTTTTATTATGGTGGCGATATTGATTTTGCTAACATGAAATCCTACTTATATAATAGCAAATTTGATAAGTTTGTTACGCTATTTGATTTCGATTCTAAGTATAATAATTCAAAGTGGGGCATACACGATCACATTGTATTTGAACGCTTTTTAGCCGACTGTAATACCGAGAAGCAACCATTTTTTAAAACCTTCTTTACACTTAGTAGTCATGAACCTTTTGATGTTCCATTGCAAAGTAATTTATTTGGAAAAGGAGAACAGGCTGCTTATTTAAACTCTGTGTATTATACGGATAGTTGTATTGGTGCCTTTATTGATAAGTCTAAAAATCAAGCGTGGTGGGATAATTCTCTAGTTGTTTTGGTGGCTGACCATGGTGCACGTATGCCAGGTAATGTGGCTCATTCATCGCGCGAAAAATTCGAAATTCCTTTGTTGCTTTTAGGAGGTGCACTTGCAAAAACAGATACAGTTATTGATACATATATAAGCCAGATTGATATTCCTAAGTTGATAGGAAGACAAGTAAATCAATCTTTCGATGATTTCTATTTTAGTAAGAATGAAATAAGTAAAACTCAATCTTTTGCATTTTATGCTTTTAACAATGGATTTGGCTTTGTTAACGATTCTACTGGTTTTATTTACAATAATACATCTGATAAATATATTGAAAAACAGAAGGGTTTGAATAATACAACCATTAAACAAGGTAAAGCCTTTATGCAGAAGGTATACACTGACTATAATAATAAGTAGCTTACTTACAATAAAATGACGATTTACTCTTTATAAGTATTCATACCGTTATTTCGCATCGTAAAAATATTACTGAAAAACTGGGTATTAAATCAATATCAGGTTTAACTATTTATGCTATTCTTAATAAACTGATTGACACAGATAATATTAATCCTTCTACTCTAATATAAAATCGTATCTACAATAGTTGAAAAATACCAACTAATAGGGATTTCAGGAAATAGCTACACTGTGTAGTTTTGCACTGTAATTATTAATGAATAAAACAGTGTAAAAATGAAAACAAAAATCTTATTAATATCATTTCTATTTGTTGCTTTTGCTGCGCAAAGTCAAATTACTGACTCCACTTCGAACCAGTATACTAATATAGCTACTAACTTAATACAAAAAGATAGTAAGCTAACTATTGGTGGTTACGGACAAGTTGATTATAACCAACCTATAAATTCTGGAACTCAAAATACAGGAACACTTGATGTGCATAGATTAGTTATGCTTTTTGGATATAATTTTAATGAACGTACTTCCTTTGTTAGTGAAATTGAATTTGAACACGTTAAAGAGGTGTATGTTGAGCAAGCCTTTTTGAATTATAGAATAAACAATTTTATAAATTTTCGTGCTGGACTAATGTTAGTACCTATGGGAATAATAAATGAGTATCACGAACCTACTACTTTTAATGGTGTTGAACGCCCTATGGTTGATAAGTATATTGCACCTACAACATGGCGCGAAATTGGTTTTGGATTTACAGGAAATGTAACAAGAGCTTCGTTAAAATATCAAGCATATTTAATGAATGGCTTTAATGGCTACGATGATAATGGAGCGCATTTAAGTGGAAAAAACGGATTGCGTAAAGGTCGGCAAAAAGGGGCGGTGTCTTATATTAGCTCACCAAGCCTAACAGCAAAGGTTGAGTATTATGCTATTCGAGGATTAAATGTAGGGTTATCGGGCTATTTTGGTAAAACACAAAGTACATTATTTGATGGCTTAGATAAAAATGATGACTCAGCTCAAGCATCCGCCGACTCATCAATTGTTGGGATAGCAATGGTTGGAGTAGATGCCAGATATAGTATTAGTGGTTTGCTACTACGTGGGCAATTGTATTATAACAGCTTATCGAATACCGATCAGTATAATGCATTTACTGGTGGTAATGATTTGGGTAGTGCAATGTTAGGATATTATATTGAAGCAGGATATAATATCTTCAAACCAATTTCATCTATAAAAACAGAATTAATACCATTTGTAAGATATGAACAATACAATACTCAGCATAAAATAGAAACTCCAGCTATTGCAAACGATGCATATAATGCGAATATTATTACAGCTGGTTTAGGTTGGAAAATGGCAAAAGGAGCAATGCTTAAAGCAGATATGCAATTCTCGAAAGCAGCTTATGACAATGAGTATAGCAAGACTTTTAATGCTGGTGTTGCAGTAATGTTTTAGTCGTATTCCATAATTAATCTAATTTTAATATATGCAAAAAGGAAAATACATATTCATTGTGCTACTGTTTATAGTTCAATTATTGTCTGCAAAGGAATTGAATTATTTACCTAAATCATTGGAGAAGGAACTATCTAAAAAATGGGGTATTATTACAAATGAATTAGTCGAAATAATTTCGTTAAGTGAACAACTAATTAAAGAAGGGAGATTCTTTAAAATTGAAAATACTGAAAGGTTTAAAGGATATGTATTTGTAGGTAGAATTTATAGTTGTAGGGCAGGGGGTTGCTCAAATACTTCAGGTATTTCTACTACTGGTAATTCAGAATATTTTGATGTATATATAATATATAATAACGACAAAGCAATTGAATCTGTAAGAGTGTTTAATTACCAGGCAACTCACGGTCATGAAATTTCAAGCAAAGGTTGGTTAAAACAGTTTGCCAACTTCAACGGAGATAAAATATTATCGGTAGGAAAAAATATTGATGCGATTTCTGGAGCTACAATTTCAGTTCATGCTATTACTGATGAAGTAAATTATATAACGGAGTTATTAAGTGAGTATTGAGTAGTAAGTACAAAGTAATAAGAACTTAAACTTATTACTTTATGCTTTTTTATAATCTATACTTTTAATTCTTCCCCTTCGCTTTTTGCAACAATGACGGCTCCGCAACTATCGCTCCAAACATTTACTGCAGTTCTGAACATATCTAATATTCGATCAACGGCTAAAATTAATCCTATACCTTCTAAGGGAATACCCATAGCCGATAAAACTACCGATATCATAACCAAGCCTGCCATTGGAATTCCTGCAGCACCAATGGAGGCAAGTAATCCAGTAAGTACACCAATAAGCTGTTCGGTAAAAGTAAGTTCAATTCCATATGCCTGTGCAATAAACATAGCTGCAACCAATTCATATAGGGCTGTACCATCCATATTTACGGTTGCCCCAAGCGGTAATGTAAAACTAGTTATGCTGTTCGATACTCCCGATTTATTTTCAACAGCCTCCATTGTTAACGGGAGTGTGGCATTACTCGACGAGGTTGAAAAAGCTGTTATTAAAGGTGTGCGCATTGCTTTAAAATGCTTTATAGGATTTGCTTTGCCAATACCTTTTACTAAGATTGGAAGTACAATAAAAGCGTGAACAAATAATGCAATTAATACAACAAGCATGTATAAGCCAAGTCGGGCAAACAGTTCTCCAAGATTCTCATTCTCTGCCACTTGTTTTGCCACAATGCCAAAAATACCAAGTGGTGTAAATTTTATAATAAACAAGGTAACTTTCATAATTACCTCAAAACACGAATTGAAGAAATCGGTAAGTATTGTTTTATGTTTTTGTGAGGTTTTAGTAATAAAGAATCCTATTAGTATTGCAAAGAAAATAATTGAAAGCATTTGATTCTCCACCATTGCCTGAAATATATTTTCAGGTACAATATTCAGTAGTGTATCGCCAAACGATTCTTTTGCTGAGGCTAAACCGCTAACCTCTTCGGCAAAGCCTAAATCAGCTCCAACTCCAGGCTTAAAAAGATTAACAAAGAATAATCCGCTAAGTAAAGCAATAATGCTTGTGGTAATGTAGTATGCAAATGTTTTAGCACCTAAGCGACCTAAATTCTGCGCATCGCCAATATTAGCTACTCCCGATATTATGGAACTTAAAATTAAAGGAATAATAATCATTTTTAATCCCTTTAAAAACAAGTCGCCCATCCATGCTACAAGGTGAATGTGTTCTTTAAAAAGAATTCCATAAATAATGGCTAGTGCAAATGCAATAAGTATTTGCCAGTATAGTGCTATTTTTTTCATATAACTTAGGTTTATTACAAAGATGCAGAATTTAGGTTAATGTGCAAATATTGAATTGTAATATTCAAAATTAGAGACTAATTTCTTTCCTTCTAATCTTTCGCGATTCAGTTAATGGAAGTTCTTTAATAAAACGAATTTCTTTAGGGCAAGAGTAGGAGGAAAGATTATTTTTAATTTCAATATATAAAGCAGTAGTGTCATATGGTTCTCCTTCAATAACTAAAATTACTTCTTCACCAAGCTTTTCGTTAGGTAATCCAATTATACAAAATCGTTGCTTTATTAAATGTTCAATTTGTTGTTCCACTTCTTCAGGCGATATTTTTACTCCACCAGAATTAATTATAAAATCACTTCTTCCTTTCCAAACAAAAGTACCAGTGCTATTATTAATTTCTATGATATCGTTGGTTTTCATTTTATAGATTCCTAATTCTGGAAAATCTATCACCATTGTATTATTAAAACCTTGTAATATATAAACTCCATTAAATGGAATAAAATAATTATCGTGATTTGGAGTAAGTTGTTTAAGAGCTATATGTGAAAGAGTTTCGGTCATGCCAAATGTTTCATAGGCATTTCCCCTAAAAACTGATAAATCAGAAATTAAAGAAGAGCTAACTTGCCCACCGCCAATAATTAGTTGCTTTATTCTATTTAGATTATTAGTAGTTGATAAGCTTTGTTTTACCTGCATAGGAACCATTGCAGCAAAGTCAATAGTAGTATTTAAGTTTTTAGTAGGATTGCCAGATGGTTCTACACAAATTAAATTCATACCTGATACCATAGCACGTACAAGCATCATTTTACCAGCAATGTAATTTGCCGATAAGCATAATAATCCTAGTGATGTATTATTAAGACTAAAAAAATCGCAGGTTTTTGTTGCCGAAACCCAAAGTTTGGCTTTTTCTACTTCGATAACTTTAGGTTCACCTGTTGAACCAGATGTTTTTAATTGTACAAATGCAGAATCATTTGCCCAGAGTTCCAAAAACTCAATTATGTTTTTCCACCATTCAGCTTTAGGGAATTCTTTTTGCAAGCAATCAAGCTGAATGTTTGGAGTTAGTTCAATATTGATATTATTGAGACAAATATTCATTATATTACTTCCTCCCAATTTTTAGATGAATTATACCAAAGCTTTTCACCTCTTATTTCAAGTGGTGAATCAATATTATTTGAAAAAACATTTCCTGTTCCCAGTCCTTGTGGCATATTTGAACCGTATTTATAAGTCCATTGTGTTATAGCATTTAAACCAATATTACCTTCAAGGGCTGAAGTAATCCACCAGCCAATATTATTATGTTCTGCTAATTCACACCAATGTTTAGTGACAGATAAACCACCAATTAGCGATGGTTTTAAAATTATGTATTGAGGTTTAATTGTAGTTAATAACTCTTTTCGGTTTTCATGGTTTTCAATTCCAATTAATTCCTCATCGAGAGCAATTGGCAGAGGTGTGTTTTTGCAAAGCAAATGCATAGCATCCCAATAACCTGCTTTTATTGGCTGTTCAATAGAGTGCAGATTGTATTTGGCAAGTTGTTCTAATTTTCGTAAAGCATCTGTTTGATTAAAAGCGCCGTTGGCATCCACTCTAATTTCTAAATATTTTGAAGAGTACTTATTTCTAATATATTTTAGTAGTTCTAATTCATCGTTAAAATTTATTGCTCCTACTTTTATTTTAATACAAGAAAAGCCACTATCTACTTTTTCACTAATTCGGTCTAGCATTTCTTCTTTATTGCCCATCCATACTAGTCCATTAATTTTTATACCAGCATTTCCTTTTGTGAATTCTGATGGATAAAGAATTCTGTTTCCTCCATTTTCTAAATCAGCCAAGGCTGTTTCAATTCCGAATTTTACGGCAGGGCATCCATCCAACTTGTTTTGGTAATTGTTAAGAAAAAAATCGGGTGTTTGAATTAATTCGTTTAAAAGTAATTCAACGGTTCTTTCATTTTCGGGCGAAAGCCCAGGAATTATTGAAATTTCGCCTAAACCATATTTTTCAGGATTCTCAATATTGTAAAGCTTTAAAAACCACGATGGTTTTTCATTTAGAACACCTCGCGATGTAACACCCGCAAAATTAAATTTAAATATATGTTTTGAATATGTTGCCTTTAGCATTTCTATAAAGCATTTTAATTGTCGAAGTTTGTAATCACAATATATAGCCTATGTTTCAATTAATTGTTTCCCTCACTTAGGGCATTATAACATAATTCCAATTCCTAATAAAATAGAAAATAGCAGTGTAGTTAAAGATAACTTTTTTAATTCAGGGTCGAGATTTTTAGGAGTAGTGTTATTTAATACTCTAAAAATATGAATTAGTAATAAAGTTATTGCTGGAATAATTATAATAGCAGCTAACCAATTCTTTATAATAAATAAATATATAAGAGTACAATCAATAGCTAAAGCAATTATTAAAGCATGGTATATTTTGCTTTTCTGCTGTCCTAGTTTTACAGCAATTGTAATTTTACCCGATTGCTCATCGTTAATAATATCGCGCATATTATTAATATTTAATACACCGGCACTTAATAAACCAATTGATGATGCAGGTAGTAAAACAGCATAATTTATAGTTTTTGTATGTAAGTAATAGCTACCAAAAACAGCAGCAATACCAAAGAACAGAAACACCATAATGTCGCCAAAACCTTTATATCCAAAATTACTTTTACCCACCGTATATTTAATTGCCGCAGCAATGGCAAGAAAACCAACTAGTAAGAATAATAAGAATGTTAAATTAATTATATCTCCTAAAGAAAATAAAAGAAGAAAAATACCAAAGGCAAAAGCTAATAAGCCAGTAAGGTACATGGCAAATTTCATTTCTTTCGGTTTAATAATTCCACTTTGTACTGCCCTTTTAGGTCCCACACGATTCTCGTTATCGGTACCATGAGTAAAATCCCCATAATCGTTAGCCAAATTCGATAATATTTGAAGTAACAAGGTAGTTACTAGGGTAATAATGAAAATATTCCACTGAAAATAATTTTTTGAAAAGGCAATAAAGCTACCTAGAATAATTCCAGCTGCGGCTAAAGGTAATGTTCTTAGGCGCGAGGCATGTATCCAGGCTTTTAGTTTGTTAGTACTCATTATTAAATCATTTCTAATAATAAATTTGATTTCAATTTTGAAATTTACTCTTTTGCCACAGGGTTAATTTCAGGTAAACTGAACCATTCGGGCAGGCAGCGTAAATTTAGAATTTGTTTTTTGAATTTTAATATCTCGTGGTATTACCACGAGAATATATATTTGCTTAAGGCAACCTTGTATATTTGCTAAAATCAGGTTTACGTTTTTCTAAGAACGCATTCTTTCCTTCTTGTGCTTCATCGGTATAATAATAAAGCATTGTAGCGTTACCTGATAATTCCTGAATACCAGCTTGACCATCTAGTTCAGCATTAAGACCAGATTTTATCATACGCAAAGCAATAGGGGAGTGCTCTAACATTTGTTTACACCATTCTACAGTTTCATCTTCTAATTTATCTAATGGAACTACAGTATTTACAAGTCCCATGTCTAGAGCCTCTTTTGCAGAATATTGCTTACACAGAAACCATATTTCACGAGCTTTTTTTTGCCCAACATGGCGAGCCAAATAGGAAGAACCAAAACCACCATCGAAGCTACCAACTTTTGGACCTGTTTGTCCGAAAATAGCATTTTCAGAAGCAATAGAAATATCGCACATTACATGTAGAACATGTCCACCACCAATTGCATATCCATTTACCATAGCTACAACTGGTTTCGGAATACTACGAATTTGTTTTTGAACATCTAAAATATTGAGCCTTGGAACTCCATCTTTACCAATATAGCCAGCACGACCTTTAACCTTCTGGTCACCGCCACTACAAAAGGCTTTGTCGCCTGCGCCGGTTAGTACAACTACTCCAATTTGGGGGTCTTCGCGGCAAATTGCCATTGCATCTTGTAACTCCATCGTTGTCTCAGGTCGAAAGGCATTTCTAACTTCGGGTCGGTTAATGGTAATTTTACCAATACCTTCAAAAAAATCAAATTTTATATCTTCATATTCTTTTATTGTAGTCCAATTTCTGCTCATATCTATAAGTAATTTATTGTTATTATTTAAGTTGCAAATTAAAGGATTGTTTTTGTAATTCAAAGCACAAAAAAAGCCCAATAAAGGGCTTTTTTTGTCAATATTAAGATTCTATTATTTTTCAATATCAAAGAAATTTGCTGCTTCTTTTAAATTGGCAGCTAAATCATTTAAACTTTCTGCATTTGATGCAAGCTCTTCAGCTGCTGAAGCATTTTGCTGCGTAACATTGTTTAAAGTTTGCAGTGCACTATTAATTTGATTGGCACCTGAATTTTGCTCAATACTTGATGCTGATATTTCTTTAATAAGATTTGCTGTTTTATCAATTTCAGGAATTACCTGTTGCATTAACTGTCCAGCTTTTTCTGTAACTTGAAGACTAGTATGAGCAAGTTCTACAATTTCACTTGCTGCATCTTTACTATTTTCGGCAAGCTTTCTAACTTCGGCTGCAACTACAGCAAAACCTTTTCCATGTTCACCGGCACGGGCAGCTTCTACGGCGGCATTTAATGCCAATATATTAGTTTGTAATGCTATGTCGTTAATTATTGTAATTGTTTCCGATATTTTCCGTACAGCATCAATACTTGATTCAGACGCTTCGTTAACTTTAAAAACACCTTCAGATGAATTACTTGCTGAAGTTTCTGTTTCGCGTGAATTATCAGTATTTTGTTCAATATTTGCTGCCATTTGTTCCATGCTCGACGATATTTCTTCAACCGATGAGGCTTGTTCTGACGCACCAGTAGATAATAGCATTGAGCTATTTTGAAGTTCGCTACTACTGCTAAAAATATCATTCGAATTACTCACAATGTTTTCAGCAATATTTCTGAGCTTTATATTTAACTCGCGCATTGAGTTTAGTACTACGCCAGTCTCATCTGAAACCACCCTATCTTTAACTTTATATAACCTACCATTTCGCAAATCGTCTAGCTTTGTAATTAATTCTTTTATAAAGCTGTTAAGTTTTTTCGATAAAGTAATATTCATAATAATAACTATTGTTGAAAAAATTATTAATAGAATAAATATTTTAACTAAAAACGACTTTAAAGAGCTAAACGATTTGTTAGATATTGATGAACTATTCTCTGAAATATTATTAAAGAGAGTGTCTAGCTTATTTATTATTTGACTTTTAATCTCTTTCTCTAACTCAATATTACTAATGTAGTTTTGAGTTATTTCGTTTATTTTAAGATTTGCTTCCAAAGCATTTTGCGGAAGTATTTCAAATGGAGTACCGGCAAGATTTTTTGCATCATTCCTTGCATTTTCAACTCCTTTTTCTAAAAAATTTAACAGATCAGTTTTTGCACTTATGTCTTGTTTTAATTCTTGGAATAAAACTTGAATTTTGTAATTAGATACATTATTCATATTTGCACCCATAATTACCAAACGCTCTAATGTTGAAACCTGGCTTCTTAAATTATTATCAGCAAGCTTTTTACTAACATCGTTAATGTAACCATTCGATTGGCTAATGCTTAATTCTGTTAATTCAAATACATCATTCTCATGAGTAATGTTTTTTTGTCTTAACGCGTCAATTTGCTTTATACTATTATTTATTTCTGTCAAAACTGAAATAAACTCAGTATCTGTAACTATATTTAATTCTGATAAAGTCTGCTTCTTATACTCTGCAATATTTATTTTTGAACCAAAATAATCTTTTGCCGCAATTATGTTATTAATCACAACTTTAGTCTCTGTATTACTTTTTGTTAAAACACTATTTGTTGCTTCTATCCTTTTGTTATAAACATATAAAAACGAAACTAAAAGAACAATAAGAAAAACTTGCAGACCATTAGCTATTCCTAATTTTTGCTTAATTTTAAGACTAAATTTGAACATAGTATATGATATTTTAAGTGAATTAAAAATATTATGTAGCTATAAGATAAATCTGTATATTAAAACAAGTAATTGTTAATTATGTTTAACATATTGTGATAATTAT
>JAUXEM010000043.1 GCA_030620515.1 Salinivirgaceae bacterium | reverse complement strand
TTGCTATTAGCCTGCGGGCTGTAATATGAATACTTGTTTCAAATTACAGAGAATTAACTTCTCGCTTGCTGTTTTAATTGATAATTGTTCATTGAACATTGTCAATTCATTTAGTTTTTTCTTATGCTTTTAATCTTGGTCTTTGCTTTTTCTTTTTCCTGAATATCAGTAGATTCGTATTCAAAAACAATACTGTCCCCTTTTATATAACCATCGTAAAGTGCAATTACATTTCCTAAAGAATCTTTTACCGGATTACTATTTATTCCTCTCACATTAAAATTCTTACCATTAACCCAAATTTCCTGACTGCTAATTGAAAAAGAAGTTACCGTATCTCCATTTCCTACTTTATGAACAACAAAATTTGACAAGTTTATATTATAACTCCAGCCAAAATTTGGAGTAATCTTTAACGAAACATCATTATAATAATCTACATAATTTAAATAGCCATAAGATTCCACTTCCTTTTCCAATTTTTCATAGCTGTTAAAATACTGCGAATAGCTATCGTAAACATATTCACCAACAGGACCGTTAGTCGGTGGAAAATCATCATAATACTGATAATCACATGCAATAACAAAAGTCACAATAGTAACTAACATTAATATATTTCTAATCTTCATCATTTTTTCTTTTAATTATAAAAAACTCATCACTAATCACAATTATCTTACCTCTGAATAAAATTTCCAACGCACTACGAATTGAAATACTCCATTATGCAAATCTAAGTCATCGTTGCTAACCATATTGGTTAAACCATAACTATATTGAAATCCTAGTTTAACAATATCAGTATTTAAGCCAAATCCTGCTACAATACCAGCATCAAAATTATTTACATCATACTCATTTAAATCTTTATCATCCCAACGGCTAGTGCCTTCTCTTTTCGACAAAAGAGTAGCAGCGTATCCCCCTGCATTCAAATAAAAAATATCTCTGGGATAAATATTTACAGTTAATGGAAACTTAATGTAGTTCAATGATAATTTATTGCTTTGATCACTTTCAAATTTCCCTATCTCATTGTACAAGGTATTTGTTTTAACTATACGCCCACCCATTGCAGAATAAATAGCATCGAACTGTAATGACAGCTTTTGCGACAAATAATAATCCACAGTTATACCCAAATCGACAGTAAATCTATTAATCACATTTGTATTTACACTACTGTTTGGAAATTTTTGATCAGGAAAATCGCCATGTAGGGTTGTGGTGTTTACGGAATGGATTAAGCCAAATGTAACGGCATTTTTGTATTTGTCCTTTTCCGCTTCTTGGGCAAATATACTACTACAAGTAATAAAGATAAGTAAAGTAAAAATTAAGTTTCGTTTCATATTTAATAGTTTAGTTAGTTAATGCAAATTAAAGACTTTATTTAATATAATGATTACAAAATAGGATAATGGTTGCGTGAAAAAAACATTTACAAGACATCTATCAATAGTTCTAAAAAATCGGTTTTTACAATAAATACCGTTGAAATTATATAAACCCTACTGATTCATTATAATAATTAAACGAAAAAGCCCTCTTGTATGGTACAAGAGGGCTTTGCCAGAACATAAAAACGACTATTTATTGTGGTATTCTCATTTTATAGAACGAACGATACACAAAATATAGTGCAATTATTAAAAACACAATTCCTACGTATGGAGCAATATCTCTAAATTGATGTGAAATAGCAATCTCCATGGCTAATAAGCCAAACAAAGTTGTAAACTTAATTACTGGATTCAATGCTACCGATGATGTGTCTTTATATGGGTCGCCTACTGTGTCGCCCACTATAGATGCATCATGCAAAGGAGTTCCTTTCTCTTGCATATCAACCTCAATTACTTTTTTGGCGTTATCCCACGAACCACCAGCATTTGCCATAAATATTGCCTGATATAAACCAAAAAAGGCAATAGATAGCAAGTAACTTACAAATAATGATACAGGAGCATTTGAACTAGAAGGTGCGGATATAAATGCAAAGGCTAATGCAAACGAGAATATTGCAATAAAAATATTCCACATGCCCTTTTGAGCATAAACTGTACAAATTTTAACTACCTCTCTCGATTTCTCAAGATCAGCTCTTTTAGGCGCATCGGGGTCAAGATTTATGTTATCTTTAATATAAGCAACCGCACGACTAGCACCTGTAGTAACAGCCTGTATAGATGCTCCGGTAAACCAATAAATAACAGCGCCACCCAATAAGAAGCCAAGTATAGTATATGGATTCAACAGGTTAAGAACCTCAGCAGGATCAATCCCTAGTGTTGATTTAATTACGAGAACAAGCGAGAAAATCATGGTAGTGGCTCCTACAACTGCTGTGCCAATTAAAACAGGCTTGGCCGTTGCTTTAAATGTATTACCGGCTCCATCGTTGGCTTCTAAATAATATTTCGACTTCTCAAAATCAGGTGTAAAACCAAAATCTTTTTCGATTTCAGCAATAGTTTCTTCTCTATTTTCTTCAATTAGCGAAAGCTCATAAATAGATTGTGCATTATCTGTTACCGGACCATAACTGTCAACGGCTATTGTAACAGGCCCCATACCCAGCATACCAAAAGCTACCAAGCCAAAAGCAAATATCGAAGGATAAATCATGAATTCGCCTAAGCCAAATGTACTGGCATAATATGCAATGAACATCAGTACAAAAAATATCATACCGTTCCAAAATGCGCTAAAGTTACCGGCAACTAGACCCGAGAGTATATTTAACGATGCCCCACCTTGTTTCGATGCTTCAACCACCTCGTTAACATGTTTTGATTTAGGACTAGTAAATAACTTAGTAAATTCAGGTATTATTGCTGCTCCAAAAGTACCTGCGCTTATTATTACAGAAAGGGTTATCCATAAATTATTAGGCAAGTCTTTAATAATAAAATAACTAGCAGCAAAGGTTACTATTATTGATAATATTGAAGTAATCCACACTAAGGATGTAAGGGGTTTTTCAAAATCTAAATCTACAGCTTTACTGTATTTAGAATCAGTAATAACACCGTTTATCCAATAAGAAACAATTGAAGTGACAATCATTAAAATTCGCATAACAAAAATCCAGGTTAATAATTGTACCTGAAATTCGACACCAGTAACGGCTAATAAAATAAAAGATATTAAAGCAACACCTGTTACGCCGTAAGTTTCAAAGCCATCGGCAGTTGGACCAACGCTGTCACCTGCATTATCGCCAACACAATCAGCAATAGTACCAGGGTTCCTAGGATCATCTTCTCCAATTTTGAAAATTACTTTCATTAAATCGGAACCTATATCAGCAATTTTAGTGAAAATACCACCGGCAATTCTTAACACCGATGCACCAAGCGACTCGCCAATAGCAAAGCCAATAAAACTTGCACCAGCATATTCACCAGGAACAAAAAGAAGAATTACAAGCATCATAATAAGTTCTAAACTTATTAGAACTACACCAATACTCATACCTGCATTTAGTGGAATATTTGACAGTTTAATTGGCTTTTTCTCAAGCGATGCAAATGCCATTCGCGAGTTTGCCAAAGTGTTCATTCTAATACCGAACCAAGCTACACTATAGGAGCCAAGTATTCCTATTACTGTCCAACCAAGAATCATTAATACACCACTGGCTCCGAAGTTAGCTTCAGATAACCAACCAAAATAAAAGGCTACGGCTGCACCAATAAACACAAAAAGAATAGCTAAAAACTTACCTTGTTGTATAAGATAGGTTTTGCCTGTTTCGTAAATAACATTTGCCACATCAAGCATCGATTTATGTGCCCTTATCTTTTTAACACGGATAAATTGGAATAGACCAAAAATAAATCCGGCAATGGTAACAATAAAACCCCAATATAAAATGGAGTTGTCTTTAATAGAATCTGGAATAACCAAATCGGCTTCGCTAGCGTTACTTATTAACGGAAACAAAGCAAGCATTCCAAGAAAGAATAATCTTGTAATCATAATCAGTTTTGTTTTAAGTTTAGATTTGCGCAAATGTATGTCTTGCAACACAAACATGAAATGTTTTGCGCAACATGCTTGCAAATATGAATTGCATGATATTTCTTTACTATTGGGCGAATTTGTTTTTCTTGTTCAAGATAACCTTTTCAAGCCAACTATTTCAATCCTATTTTTCATTAAATTTGTTTTATTTTGGTGGTTTTTAATACCACACTATTGCACTACAACATATTTATTATCAACGAATAGTTACGTTTAAATAAGGCTAGGTTAAAACACAAGTTTTAATATTGCATTACCCCTCATCTACAATCTATAAGAGCTTTGGTAAACATGCACTTTTTTACATAACTAACTGTTTTTATATGTTATGCAAAAGAAAAGCGGGTACTATAAAATAGCACCCGCTCTATAACATGTTTTTATAAAAATACTAATGCATTTTTCTTGGCTTTATCATATTTTCAGGGGTTAGAACATTGTCTAGCTCCACTTTGGACATAAGCTTTTGCTCAAGTACTAAATCATAAACACTCCTTCCAGAAGCAAGCGCATCTTTAGCTAATTTTGTACATATTTCATATCCTAGTACTGGATTAAGAGCTGTAACTAGGCCAATACTATTCTGAACCATTTCACGACAATGATCAACATTTGCTGTAATACCATCAATACAACGAAATTTAAGTACTTCCATACCATTTTTAAGCATTTCAACACTTTCAAAAATACTTTGAACAATAACAGGTTCCATAACATTAAGCTCCAATTGACCTGCCTCCGATGCCATAGTAACCGTAAGGTCGTTACCTATTACCTTAAAAGCAATTTGGTTAACCACCTCTGGTATTACCGGATTTACTTTGCCTGGCATAATAGATGAACCTGGCTGCATTGGTGGCAAATTAATTTCATTTAATCCGGTGCGTGGACCTGATGACAACAAGCGTAAGTCGTTGCATATTTTTGAGAGTTTAATTGCCAAACGCTTAATTGCCGACGAGTACATTACAAAAGCACCTGTATCTTGTGTAGCCTCAACTAAGTTGCCGGCTAATTTAATGTCCATATTAGTAATATCACGCAAGTGCTTAACACAAGCATCGCTATAGCCAGGTTCAGAATTAATGCCTGTACCAATAGCAGTAGCTCCCATATTAACCTCTAAAAACAACCTTGCATTTTCTTCAATTCGCTCAACTTCTTCTTCAAGAGTTACTGCATAGGCTTCGAATCCCTGTCCTAATGTCATAGGAACAGCGTCTTGAAGCTGAGTTCGACCCATTTTTATTACATCGCGAAAATCGCGTGCTTTAATTCTAAATGAATCAACCAATTCTTTAAGCACAAGAATTAAGCGTTCGCTATTAAGCATTAAGGCTATTTTAACAGACGTTGGATAAGCGTCGTTTGTTGATTGCGATAAATTAACGTGGTTATTTGGATGACAGTATTCGTATTCTCCTTTATTATAACCCATTATTTCTAATGCCCTATTGGCAATAATCTCGTTTGCTGCCATATTAGTAGATGTTCCGGCTCCACCCTGAATCATATCTACCGAAAAATTACGATGAAATTGTCCTTTAATAACATCATCGCAAGCAAGACAAATACTGTCGTTTATTTTATCATTAAGCAAGCCTAAATCGTGATTGGCTTTTGATGCAGCCTTTTTAACAATAGCCAGTGCTTGCACAAATACCGGATAAAAGCTTAAGGTTACTCCACTAATATTAAAATTCTCTTTTGCACGCAATGTTTGCACGCCATAATAGGCTTCAGCTGGCACTTCTCTATCGCCAAGCAAATCGTGCTCAAGGCGAGTGTGTCCTGAAAGATATTGAGCTCCTGAATTAATAATATGCACATTGGCATGATTCATTCTTCGAGCAATAACCTTCGATAAATTCTTATGTACTTTTAGTGCAATACTTGGATGCTCATTAAATATTGTCTGTAACTTATCATGATCTAAAGCTAAAGTAATCACACTGGTAAGCGCTCTTGCTGTTGTAGAGTGCGAAAGATTATCCATTAATGCACCCTCTCCAACAAAATCATAGGTTCTGAAAAAAGAAAGTCTCTTTTCTTCTCCAAAAGGAGTTCTTTTAAATAATTCTATTTCCCCTTCGTTAATAACAAAGATGGCACTACGAGCAGAATTCTCTTTAAATAAAAATTCATTCTCTTTAAATTTTTTAACTTCAAGTTTATCGGATAGTATATTTAATTCATTCTTGTCGAGCGACTTAAAAAGGCTTACCTCTTTTAAAAAATCGTTTATTTTATTCTTGTCCATAGTACTATTTTTATGAAAATATTTGAGGGCGAATTTGCTAATAATTCGCAAGCTGTAAAACAAAATTACTAGTCTAAAATATTCTTTACAACATAAAGATAAAATATTTAATCTTAGCCATAGCTACATTAATTATTTGGTTTTCTACCAATTGTTTTAATATCAGTTATTAATAAATCGTTAGGCTTTATGATCTACCCTGGCGGCCATGCAGGCATAAGCTCGCCACACCTGTCTGAATTATTCAGTCTATCTGTAGTAGACAGGGATGGCTGATTCGGTCAGATAGTGCGATAAAACTCAATACGCAGTTAATTTACGCATTAGAGGAAAATGAGCTTTCACATCATCTCTTTCATTATCTAATACTAACAATACATTAACGAACGCATTGAGCTATAGCATATTAACAAAACCACAAACTCCTTATTCTACAATAAACATATTCTCTTTAATTGTAGAATTAATAATATTTTTTTCAAAAGTTAAGGTAATAGAATCGTCATTAGGCTCAAGCATTACTATTTTATTAACAGCCATATTTGTTTTTAAGAAATACAATTTAATACTACTAAATAATCCTTTTGCTTCGGCATCGTTTGGTTTTAACTCGACTAAAAAATGCGAACTATTTTGCCATACACTAAAAGTGTATTTTGAACCATTAATTAATGTGCCATTTACCGAGCTTGCTAAAACTGCGTTTAGTTGCTGAAAGGTTTTGTTTGGTTTCTTATTATAAACGCTGGTATTATTTTCATCTTTCATAGTAATTTTATCACCATTCACCACTACCAAATATTTAAAAGGCTCAATATACTCCCAACGTAATTTATTCTCCTTTTTAAACCAGAATTTTCCTTTACTTATTACTGTAGATGAGAGATAAGCCAAATGCTTTTCTTGCACAAAATCACACTGCATTGAAACTAAGTTTCCAGTTTTATTCTCGAATTCTTTTTTAATATTGTCGCTGTTTTGCAAAGGCTTAAAATCGCTTTGTGCACACAGCGATACAAAAGATAATAAACCAATTAACAATACTATTATTCGCATATTCATAGATATTAATTATTATTTTAAATCTGTAAAATTTTGTTTCTAATTATGGTATATTATTGAGAGCGTGGACTAAAGCCACACCCATAATGTTTGTGTATATTCTACTATTTCAATTTTATTATTCGTTTAATTTATCTGGATTTTTTTCAATCTTTTTTGATTCAGAGTTTACTCTTCGCTCTAATTTTTTAATATCCTCTTCAGCTGGTAGTTCTTCAGGCTTAATACCACGTTTTAATAGAATTTCTCTAACACTACGATTATTGGTAATATGTTCGGCTGATATTTGCCTTTCGGTACGATGTCCTTTCTCTTTTGTATTGAAAACTGTTATTTCGGTAGCAAAATCTTTTGCTTTGATGGTAATCGTTGGTAGAAAATCAGCTAGAGCACGCCCTTTAGGAACACCTAAGGTATCTTTCATTTGTTGGGTTGTTCTGCCAAAAAGTGCATTGTCGCCTTTACTACGTATAGAGCCAAAATTTCGGTCGTTTCCTGTACGTTCATATATAAGTTCGGAAAGTTCTTTTTCTGACAGAGTTAGTTTTTGGCGAGCTTGCAAGCGTTCCCACTCTTTTATTCGATTTTCGATGAGTTCGATTTTACGCGTTTGCATTGCAAAGTAGTTTTGTGCAAATGCAATACTTTCTTTGCGAGGGTCGCCATTTTGGGCAATTAGGTAACAGGCATAACGAGTAAGCATTATGTCTTGAATTTCGCGTTGAGTGCCCGAACCAATTGAGACCATTTTGCCGACGTCGGCAAAATGGTCTGATATATTGTTTTCACTAGCTTCGCAAGCTGTTTTGGCTTTGATAATTATTTTAACAAAATTATCCCACTTTGTATAACCAAGCAGGTGTTGCAAATCGCGAGCAAACCAAAACTCTATACCATTTTCGGTGGTGTGCGAATGGTCTTCAAAGTTATTGGATAGTGATTGTATTATTTCGTTTTTCATAACTCGGTATTTTTCAACTTCTTGTTTATAAATGCTTATGCTGTATGTTATATTATTGAAAGCGTGAATTTAAAGCCAATCCTATAAATTTATGAGTTTTCTATTATTTGAATCTCATCTTCTGTTAATTCGTACAAACCATAAACCATTTGGTCTATTTCTTTGTCGGTTTTATCTTTTTACCGTTTTCATAAGAGATACTTTTTATTACATCTCCAGACCTTTTATATTCTGTAACAAAACCATGAAGCTTACCATTTGAATTATAATATTCATGCTTCTTTAGCTTAACATCACCTTTTGACCGACCATCGAAACAATATTTCCACTCTCCTATTTTCCTATATCCATTATTAACAAATATTTTTAATCCAGAAGTTGTTTTATTAGAATGCTTATCTCGATGATCATAAATCACAAACTTCTTTATATCGTAAATATCAGGATAATAAGACTCCACATCATAGTAAATAATATCATCACTTCTATCAAAATCCAAATGGGATCTGTCGGTAATTGTATTTGCATAATAATTTACTAACCTATAAAAATAATCGAATACAATACTGTCCTTATCCTGAACATATAACAAATTGCAGCTGTCTGCCTCATGCAAATTAATAATTGAAAAAAGTGAATCTCTTCTATTCTTTTCTACTATCTGACCAGAACTAATCAACCATTTATTATAATTATTTATTACATATGGAATTTCAGTCACTCTAAGTTTTCCATAATAAAGCATACTATCTAATTCTGAATTATCGGTTGCATAGATAGACAATTCCCTTAATGAATATACCCGATTCAAAGGTAATTTCCCATATGTAAAATAATAAGTTTCTTCAGTATTGGAAACTACAACAGGAACTACACCAGTTGGTACATATTTAAATTCTAATTCTAAATATCGATAAAAACTAAAATAACCATCATTTAATTGTTGTAAAAAAATAATCCTAGTTGTGTCAAAACCATTCAAGTTAATATTTCCAACAAATTGAAATTTATCAAATTGAAATGCTATTAAATCTTCAGCATGGAATACCTCTTTTTGATTGTCTTTAGTAATTAAACCTACCTCGTAAAAAATCTTCCTGTTCTTTGCTTTTACTTCAATATTTCCATATACAGTATCATTATTGGTTTTTACAACGAAACCTGGATACAAGCCCTTAGGAGGAATATGAAAATCATATAGTTTTTGTCCCACAGTACTAGTTGCAATAGAAATGAATAGCAAAATTAAAACAGAGTGAATTTTTATATATTTCATCAAATATTGAATGTTCGTTTGTTACAAAGACTTACCATACTTTCTAAAAAACAAACTGCCAGTAATACATACTGTGGCAAAAACCATTAGTTTACTAACATCGGGCAAAACTTCCAAAGCATTTGCACTGCGCAAAAACACCTCGTAATAACCATGAATTCCCCAGTTCATTGGCGAAATGGCACTTATTTTTTGCATTACTGCCGGCATTATAATAACAGGAATCCATGCACCACCAATTGCAGCAAATATTACTGTTGACACAGCTCCAAACGCCGAAGCTTGAATATGCGTTGTTGCCATGCTTCCTATTAAAATTCCGAAGCCAGAAGCAGCAAAACCACTAGCCACCGATACTATAAGCAGAGCCATAATATTACCTCCTACTTGCAGTTGCGGCAAGCCAAGCAGGGGCATAATAAATATGCCAACTAGTATCATTAAAAGAGCCTGTATTAAGCATATTCCCACAAAAACCACAACTTTACCAATCATTATTTGCAGATAATTTACTGGTATTGTTTTCAAGCGCGCCAGACAACCATCGCCTCGCTCTTTTATAATATTTCCGGCTATTGGAATGCAAATAAGAAACATTCCAAACAGAATCCATGCCGGAACATTGTGTTGAACAGCGTTTGGAACTATCCCAGCTGTAAATTCTGAAACAAGTTCTTCGCTAAATTCTATTGCTGGTTTTTCAGGGAATTCCAATTCCGATGTTTGATTGGTAAGTGCGTCAATAAATTTTGAATAGGCATCGAATATTATTCGCGTTTCAACCGACGAGGCAAACTGCATTAGTGTACTTTTTGCAATGCCACGAAAGCTTTGTTTTATTACAGGATCGAAAAAAAGATGTATTTTACCTTGAATATTTATATCATTTACATTTGACTGAATCGCACCCGGAATTTGTTGTTGAACCATTGAAACTGCACGGCTTTTAATAATATTAGTGGTGTTTTGTGGAATGTAAATTCCTATTTGAAATACGCCATCAGCAACATTACGCTTGGCGTTGTCTAACATTAAAGAATCGGATCCCTGCACTGTAGTAACAGCAAACATATCGGAGCCTGCAATACCTTCAATAAGGGAGCTACTTAGCGCATCGTTATCAAAATCGACAATTACTACAGGTATTTTATCTTCGGAAATACCTGTAAATGCTTTTTGCTGCAATAGCGCAACAACAATAACTAATATTAAAGGCATTACAAACATAATAACAACGCCCTCAATATCTCTAATTAATAATATGCCCTCTTTATAAATTGATGTCAATAATTTATTCATTATTCTGGAAAATCATTAAGTATTTAAATCCCTATTCTTAATCGCGCAAATTTTGTCCCGTTAATTTCAAAAACACTTCCTCTAACGAAGAACAATCACTGTGTTTTGTTATTAAAGCATGCGGCGAACCTTGTTCAACAATTTCGCCATAATCGAGAATAGACAGGCGTGAACATAGCTTTTCGGCATCTTCCATTATATGCGATGTATAAATAATGGTTGTATTATCGGCATTTACCTCTTTTAAAAATTCACGAATTACATTTCTAGAATGCACATCTACACCAACTACAGGTTCGTCTAAAATCAGAATACTTGGCTCATGCAGCAATCCTGCCAATAAGTTAATACGCCTTTTCATACCTCCTGAAAAACTTAAAATCTTATCGTTTTTGTATTTAAGCAAACCTAAACGGTCTAACAAAAAATCTATCCTTTTTTTAAGATAACCTTTGTCAATACCATATAATCGTCCAAAATAGTAAAGATTCTCAAAGGCTGTCATTTTATTATACAAGGCAATTTCTTGTGAAACCACGCCTATTAACTGTTTTATTTTATTTAGATTATCGTTTAAATTATAGCCATGAATAACTATATTACCATTGCTTGGCTTTAGCAAACTGCTTATAACTGAAATTGTGGTGGTTTTGCCTGCTCCATTAGGTCCTAATAAACCGTAAAACTCACCTTCACATATTTGCAAATCAAGATTTTTAACGGCAGCCTCATGCCGCCCTGCATAAATCTTTGTTAGGTTTTGAATGTCAACAACAACTGGCTTGTTCATTTTTTAAAAAGGCAACTCGTTTATAAATATTAGACTGTTTATTTTATTTTGCCAAGATAGAAAAAACAATACGATATTAATTAGCAAAACATGCAAAATCGTAAGCTTTAAATTTACAAAATAGCATTGCTTTTATTAACAAGCCATTTATAAAATTATCTTTGTAACAAATTTTTAAACAAGTAAATATTTTGGATAAAAAATTCACATATAAATTTCAGGTTCGGGGCTATGAGCTTGATTCATTTGGGCACGTTAACAACTCGGTGTATTTAAACTACTTAGAACAAGCGCGTTGGGAAATTGTGCAAAAACTAGGCTTACTTGAAATATTTAAAGAAGAAAAAATATTTTTAGTGGTAATAGAGGCAAATATTAGATACATTAACGAACTAAATATTTTTGACAATGCAATTGCTGTTACCGAAATGCATCGCAAAGGGTTTTTTATTGCGTTTAAACAAAATATTGTTGACGAAAACTCGAAAAAAATTGCAAAAACTACTATAAAAGGTCTTTTTGTAAACGACAAACGCGAACCTGTTGATATACCTAAAATAATTTTACCATATTTGCACGAACCCATTTTAAATAAATAATCAATTTACACACAGGTTTAACCTGTTAATTATACTACAGTGAATAGCATTACCATACAAAATAATATTTGCATAATAACATTAAACAACAAGCCTCATAATTATTTGGAGCAACCCGAGTTTATTAATACTAGCGTTTTAAAAAACACAATTAATAGCAATAATTGTAAAGCAATTGTAATTACAGGTGCAGGACGGCATTTCTCAGCAGGCGCAAATCTTAATAATTTAAAAGAAATGGTTGCCAACAACATCCTTTTTGATGAAATAGAAAAAGGAAAAGCTCTACTAAAAGTATTGAAAAAGTTTTTACTCCCAATAATTGTCTGTATTGAAGGAACCTGTTTTGGTGGCGGACTTGAAATTGCTTTACATGCCGACATAAAAATAGCGAGCCATAAAGCACTATTTGCTTTTCCAGAAACGAATTTAGATTTAATACCCGGGCTTGGCGGAATTGTGAATTTAGTTGGCATTACCGGCAAAAGCAAAGCCTTAGAATTGGTACTTAAAGGCGATATTATTGACGCACAAACAGCTAAAGATTTAAGTATTATAGATTATTTAGATGATGCTAAAAAAACACTAGAAACAGGTTTAAACCTTGCAGAAAAACTAACGCAACAACGACCCACACAAATAATTAAAGCTGTAATAGAGTTGGTTAGAAATGCAGAAACATTACCATACGATCAGGCTTTAAACCGCGAAACAGAACTATTTTGCCAGTTGGCAAATAAAGCAATGCGTGATGAATGAACCTAATTAAATATACACAAACAATAAATATTGAAGATTTTAACAAACAAATAAACGAAATTTGTTATGTCAAATATTTTACTACTAACGAAATTAGCACATTTGGACAGAGACGTAAAAAAGGCAGTTTAGCTGCTCGATATTTAATAAAAAAAATAATTATAAAACATTTTAGCAACAAGCTTGAATTTACCGATATAGAAATAATGAATAATGACTTAGGCAAACCAATATTACATTTTCTTAAACCTATTAACACAAACGCAATTCATTTTTCGCTATCACATTCTAAAAGCACCGTTGCCGTACTTGTAATATTCGAAAACAATGAATCTTAATTCCTTAAATTGGCAAATACGCGAAAATATTGGGTTTTTAACACTGAATAGTCCACCTAGAAACGAGATGAATAGTCTCTTTTTTCAAGAATTCAGTTACATTATAAACGAGGTAGAAAAAAGCGAATCTCTTATTGGACTAATAATTGATGCTGATGGTAGACATTTTTCTTCAGGTGCAAATATTAAACAGCTTTTGGATTTATTTAATACCGACAACGATAAAACACCAGAGTTATTGCAGCAAAATAGCATTCCCTTTAAAAAGCTTAGTCAGCTTGAAATTCCGGTTGTTGCATGCATAAAAGGGATATGTTTTGGTTCAGCTTTAGAGTTGGCCCTTTGTGCGCATTTTAGAATTGCCGGCAATAATGCCCTTTTAAGTTTTCCGGAAACTGGGTTCGATATTATTCCTGGCTTAGGTGGAATTTACAACGCCCAGCAATGCATCGGCTCAGCCCAAGCTCTTGAACTTGTTTTAACAGGAAATACCCAATCGGCTACCGAAGCAAAAAACAGTGGTTTAGTAGATATTATTGCTCCAAAAAAAGAACTGAATAACCTAGCTCAGCAACTTATTAAAAGCTGCACGGTTAATTATCGCAAAGAGCTAAAATCTATATATTTGAATAAGTAGTTTTCAAAGCTCACTATTTTATGATAGCCCTATATTCATTAATACGCTTTTTGTGCTTATTAATATGTCTGTTTATACCGAGCATATACATTAAAAATCCAAGTCCCTTATCAACGGCAAGTTTGTCTTGAGAAATCAATTTTCTAATAAGGGTAAAAGCCTTTCTTTTATGTTTGTTAGGCGATAAAATAAACTCAAAAAGTACTAAAAATGACATTTTCATTTTTAGCCAAACGCTTATATCAGCACCACTGCTAGTAAATGCTCCTTTGCTAAAAAGAGTTAGAGCTTTCTTGTTTAGGGTTTCCCAGCTATGCAATTTTGTAATGGTTTGCATATACTTATCAAAAAGCTCAACGCGAGTCATATTTATGTAATTCAGGTTTGGTAAAAAACCAACTCCTAAATCGGTCGACAAATTTGGCAATCTACCTTGTTCTTTCATTTTATCGTAAAGCTTTGTTCCTCGTACCGCCGACAGGGTGTGTAAATTAACATTTACAAGTCCGTTTTCTAGTGTGAAATTGTAAATATTATCGAACTCGGCTAAAGTATCGTTATCAAAGCCAACAACAAACGATGCGTTTATATGAATACCGTATTTGTGAATTTTTTCAATAGCCTCTTTATATATAGTTGCCTGTTTATTGTGTGTTTTGTTGGTTTCAGCAAGGCTGTTTGAATTTAGTGACTCAAAACCAATTAGTATATTATAACAACCCGACTCTGCCATGTCTTTTAGCAAGAGCTCGTCGTTAGCAACGTCAATACTACACTGGCATGCCCACGAAATACCCAAAGGCTTTAACTTATTAACAAGTTCGCTGGCCTGCTTCTTGTTAATTGCAAAATTATCATCCACAAAAAACACCCATTTATGCGGCAACGCTTTAACCTCTTTAACTACGTCGTCGGCATTTCGGTGACGCATTTTACGCCCAAAAAGCTCCGATACCAAGCAAAAATCGCAATTGAAAGGACAGCCACGCGAGGCCTGTACAGCAACCTGAAATATTTTGTTTATAGGCACCAAATCCCACCGTGGAATTGGTGCTGTTTCATATTCGCATTTCGGATTGGCTTTGTATGTTTTTTGCAGGCTGTTGTTTTCAATATCAGCCAAACAGTTTTCCCATGCTCCTTCAGCTTCGCCAATAATAGTACTATCGGCATGCTTTAAGCTATCATCTATATTATAAGATGCTGCTGGTCCGCCGAATATAACTTTCGCTCCTTTTTTACGATAAAAATCGCCTAACTCATATGCTCTATTTATTGTTGCCGAAAGGGTTGTAATGCCAACAACATCAGGAATATAATTCTCATTTAGCGGTTCTATTTCTTCATCAATAATTTTTATCTCATAACTATCTGGTGTTAAGGCTGCAATGGTAGGCAGCGCTAAGGGAATCATAAGTCGCTTTTTTCCAAATATTTTTGCTAGCTCTGAATGGGCTTGATAATTAATAAAACGCTGTTTCGGACTTATTAGTAATAGTTTCTTCTTCATCTGTCTAAATTATAAGCTACCTTATTTTGGAATAACTAACTTTTTTAACCAAAGTAATTAGGTGGCATGCAAAAGTATAAAAAATTACTTTTTGGTTAAGCAATTGTTTTATTACTTTGTGAAGATTTTTAAAGTTGGCATTGCAATATCTTTTTTTCTAAAATATTTATTGCAAAACAGCTAGGTACATTATTATTCATTTAGAAACTATATGCTAAACAATACTGTTAAAATAATAGGCTCAGGTGCTTATTTACCTGGCAAAAAAATTACTATCCATCAGGTTGACGATGTATTAGGCAGACTGGACAATGCTCCAAAACGAATAAACAAATGGCTTGAAAGAATGCGAGGCTTAATGGATGAATTACTTGAGGTTGACTATTACCACTATGCTATTGACCCAGTTACCAAAGAATTTACCGACGATAATATTAGCATGTCGGTTAAGGCTGCAAAAGATGCTATAAACAATGCTGGAATTAAAGCAAGCGATATAGATTTCATAGCCTATGGTAGTGCGCATCAGGATCAAATGCCAACTGCATCGGTTCGTATTCAAGAGGAATTAGGAATTGACAGCTGTGCCGAATTATCTATTCATGCCAACTGCACATCGGCTTATAAAGCTTTTTTAACTGCCTACGATTTTATAAGACTAGGTAGAGCAAAAACAGCTCTTGTTTTATCATCAAGCATGTCTTCGTCTGAATTACGTGCCAGTTATTACAATCAAGAAATTGTTAAAAAAGAAGAACTGTTTTTGCGTTACTTCTTAAGCGATGGTGCTGGAGCTATAATCCTTCAGGTGCAAGCTGATTTTTCGAAACCTGGCTTATATGTAAAAAATGCACATATTGAATCGGTAGGAGGCAATAAACCTGCAGGTATGTTAAATAAGCGTCCAGCATTATACATGAACCCAAAAGAAGAATACGAAAAAGGGTTTCATCATTTGGCACAAATGTTTAACGAGCAATTGAGCGATAATTTTAACGAAAAAAATGGTTCTGTATTCTACAACGGGCTGCAACGCATGATTAATTTATACGATATTGATGTATCTAAACTAAAATATTTTCAGGTTAATTTTCCATCAAAACACATTTCGGAATTAATTATTGAGGAGTGCGAGAAACTTGGCATTAATAAAAATACATTATACACAAAAATGGCTAGCATGGGTTATGCCGGCCCCCCAATGGCATTTATTTGTTTACATAAAATACTTAGCGAAGAAAAACTAGAAAAAGGCGATACCATAATTAGCTTTGTTACCGAGGTTAGTAAATTTATGCAGGCAGGCTTTACATTGGAACAATATTAATGCGAGAATGAGACAATGAAAGAATGTGTGAATAAGGGAAATGGTTTTGAGCTGGCAATATTTTGCGTGTTAAAACCGATATAAATAGTTTAATGTTTAGCAAATGCTGTTTTCTTTAAAAATTATAAATTATATTATTCACTCAGTCATGAAAGTGCTTTAAATAACAAGTGATATGACAGAACAGATAAAACACATAGGCATAGTTGGAGGAGGAAAAATGGGAACTAGCTTATTTAGTTTTCTTTCTAAATACGATTTTAAAATTACTTGGTATATTAGAAACGAAGTTGAAAAAGCTAAAAAGAAACATCAACGAAAACTAGATCGCACTTTAAAGAATCAGCTAATTTCCAAAAATGAATTTGAACAAATAAAACAAAATCACAGAATTACTAATTCTATTGCCGACCTAGCTAACAGCAACCTTGTAATTGAGTGCATTAATGAAAATTTAAATGCTAAAAAAGATTTAATAAGCGAACTATTCTCATTACTCCCTAGCGACACTATTATCGCCTCTAATTCATCGTCAATAAAACCAGAACTATTAAGCGGCATAGCAGAACAAAAAGAAAGAATTATAGGCTTACACTTCTTTTTTCCAGTTGAGATGAAAAATGTTGTGGAACTAATAACAACCAAATACAACTCTGAAACAACCATAAATAGACTGAATGAGTTTTTAGTCTCAATACATAAATTTCACCTAATACAGAATCATAGTAATGTATTTTTATTAAATAGATTGATGTTGCATTTACAGGCAGCTGCATTTAATCTACATTATGAAAAGAAATGGTCATTCGCACAAATTGATAGCGTAATTGATCAATACTTTTTCCCAATTGGTATTTTCGCCATGATGGATAATATTGGTATTGATCTTATATACAAATCAGCACTTAACTATTTGGAATATGAAAAGGATAAAAAACATTTCATGCCTTTAATGGATTATATGCAAAAAAGCATCTCTAATAATAGATTGGGTGTTAAAACTAAATGTGGCTTTTTCTCTTATATAAATATTGAGGATACTATACCAATTCTGGATAAAGACAAAAAACAAATCGCAACTAGTCTTGCTAATTCCTATTTTTCTAGTTATAATTGGATTATAGAAAATAATTTATGCAGTAAAAAAGATTTAATCTTTGCAATGAATGAATATTTAGATACAGATACCGAAAAGTGGAATGATTTAATATGAGTGAAAAAGTATTAGTAACAGGTATAAATGTTATTAGTTCGCTAGGGCTAAGCATGAACGAGAATTGGGAAAACCTGATAAATGGTAAAAGTGGCATTAAAAAAATTAGCTTATTCGATGCTTCAAAATTAGATACTCAAATAGCTGGTCAGGTTCCTGAATCTTTTGAAGAATACTCAAAATGCTACATAAAAAAACGCATAAGAAAACAGATGACTCGCGTTTCGCAAATGTGTCTTACAGCTACAAAAGCGGCTATTGAGGAACATAATATTCCTATTTCAGAATATGACCCAGAACGCTGCGCAGTAATTTTAGGAATTGTTAACTCAGCCAATTCAAGTGTTGAGAAAGATACCGATATTAAAAATACCATTCTAAAAGGAATGAGCAATGCCCTTTCGGCTTGGATATCGCTAGAATATGGTTTTGAAGGGCCAAATTACACTATTGCAACGGCTTGTGCATCATCGGCATATGCTATTGCGCAAGGCTACGATTTAATACAACAAAACAAAGCCGATCTGGTTATTGTTGGTGGTGCCGACTCCACCATAAATCCTGAAGAGATAGAGGGTTTTAACGCATTATATGCTTTGTCTACAAGGAATGATGAACCAGAAAAAGCCAGCCGTCCATTTTCTGCCGATCGCGATGGTTTTGTAATTGGCGAAGGCGCAGGTATTCTAATTCTTGAGCGAGAATCGTTTGCAAAAAAACGCAATGCAATAATATTTGCCGAGTTGGCTGGCTATGCCCTCACTAGTGAAGCGTTTAATATTATGTCGCCAAAAACCGATGGGCAAGGCATGGCAAAAACCATGGAAAAAGCAATTAAAGATACAAACACCAACAAAGCTGATGTAGATTATATAAACGCACATGGCACATCGACAATGCTAAACGATTTATACGAGAGCTTAGCCATAGAAAGTGTTTTTGGAGAAAATGCCTCAAAAGTAGCAGTATCCTCATCTAAATCTATGCTTGGGCATACTATTGGAGCTGCTGGAGCAATTGAAGCTGCAATAACAGTAAAATCGATTCGTGAAAGCCAGATTCATCCTACAATAAATTTAAATAATGCCGACCCGCAACTTAAACTAGACTATGTTGCCAATACAAAAAGGGAAAAGCCCATTCGTTGTGCACTTTCCAATTCTTTTGCCTTTGGGGGTCATAACTCAACCTTAGTTTTTAAAAATTATCCAAATAATTCTTAAACCATTCATTAAGCATATCTTAAAAGGCTTTTTTGTCTTATATTATGCAATTTTACCTACGAAAAATTAATCATTGTCTAAATTATTTTTAATTTTGCAAACCTTAATTAATGTATAATGGCAGAATTAACAGATAAAATGAGAAAAGAAGTTCGTGCAATTATTATCGAATTCTTTGCTGAGGAGTGTGAAGTGGAACAATCAGAAATTAATGATTCAACGCATATATTTGATGATTTAGATGGCGATTCTCTCATGTTTTTAGAACTAATTGAGATATTCAAAAAGAAGTACAGTTTAAATATTGAACTCAAAGCAATTGGGAAATATAGCGTTAAACATCCCGTAAGAACTGTTGGAGAATTACTAACCATGCAGCTTATGATTATTGAGCACGAAAACAATATAACTAACTTGTAAACTAAACATGCTTTTTGGTGTAGGCATTGATATTGAAAACCACCACCGGTTTTTAAAATATAAAAAATCTGAATTAGAATATTTACTCTCTATATTCTCACAAAACGAATTAAACAACTACGCCAAATACAATTCACACCTTTGTTACGCTATAAGCTTTTGTTGTAAAGAATCGCTATTCAAAGCTTTTGGAGTAAGCTGGAACAACAGCAAAATACAATGGACAGATATTGAGCTTTTGTTTTCAGACATACCTGAAACCAAAAAAGCATCTATTTTTTTATCTGGTTTTGCTGAAGAGTTAATGATAAATAATAATATTATACATCCTCCAAAATTCGATTATACCATTACTGAATCTCAAATTATTTTTGAATCTATATTGTCATGCAACACAAAGTAGCCCATTTATTCCCAGCCTTTGTTTTAAAATACACTGGCAAAGAGCTTAAAATTCTTGAAAAGCATGACTATGACTTTCAAGTAAAGATTAATGAAAGCTCTGACATTCTGGAATTAGGAATTAAAAATTTTGATTTAAAGACAAATAACTATATAAATAATGAATTTACTAATCAGGTATTATCGTATATTTTTAGTTGTGCATTTTCAGATATAATACAAAAACAACACGCACAAGCTAACTACATTTCAGGCTTTAGCATGGGGCTTTACGCAGCGCTATACCATGCAAAGTCAATAGATTTTAAAACTGGACTTTTGCTTATTAAGGATATATTTAACCAAGTTAAGCAAATATTGGGAGATAAAAACTATGTAATGGGCTCGGTTATAGGTTTTTCCAGAACCGATATTGAAGTATTTTCAAAAAAATACAAAAGCGTTGAAATTGTAATTCAAAATGGAGAATACTCATTTGTACTTTCGGGAAAAGAATCGGAAGTGAAAATATTATTAGAAAAATTAAAGCTAGAGGGAGCAATTCATATTACCCAGTTTAATGTTGCATACCCTTATCATTCAAGTATTCTAGCCAACCATACTACTGCATTCGAAAACATTGTAAATAAATATGCATTTAGTAATGTAGAAACAGAACTTGTTTCAATGATTGACCAAAACATTCTATTAACCTCCGAACAAGTTAAAAACGAAGTAGTAAGGAACATAACTCAACCTCTTAATTTCTTAAATACAATTCAAAAACTAAGTTCCTTAGGAACAAAGATCTTTATTGAAGTAGGTGCTGATGCAAGCTTACTTAAAAGCAGTAAATTTATCGATGGTGAGTTTGATTTTAAAGCTATTGCAAAGGGAAAAGTCATTTAAAATAAAAAAGGCTACCAATTGGCAACCCTTAATAAGTTTGTCTATAACAAATACTATTTCATATGTTTTTTATTCAAAAACTTTGCAAAGTATTTAGCAGCTTTTGCATACGATTCTTCAATTCTATATCCAGCATCAAAATCCATTCCCATAGCATCGGCGCCAGGTGAATTTAAGATTGTTGCTTCATATAAAATGGCATCAGGCTTGGCTGTTTCAAAAATAGAAATTTCCATATTTGTTCCAGCTGGCTTGCGCATTACACCAACATTAAATCCTGGCTCAATCCATGAAACATTAATTTTCATTGTGTATTTCGAATCTGTTGAATCTAAAACAACGTTAGTTCCAAAATAATCACCACCATATTGGTTAAAAAGTTTCACAAATTTAGGTGGATATCGATCTTCTTTGTCAGCTTGCCATTTGCCAGCCCAAATATCCCCAGTTCCTACTTCCTTTTCATCACGTTCTTTTATTTCACGCTCAATGTAAGCAGCTTCTTCCATTTTACCCACCTTAACGTTCTCATAGGTGAATACTAAGTTTACATTTTTATCACCCTTAATAATATCAGGGCTACCACTAACAGTTTTGATTTTCTGGGCTTGAACACCAGACATCATAAATACAACAGCAATCGTTGCTAATAATAATTTTTTCATAAAGCTTAATTTTGGATAAATTAATATTTAACAAGATAATTAAAATTTCTGGATTGTTTAATATTTAACAAAATAAAGAAATTTACCTACTTGCAAAAGTATAATTAATTATAAATCAGTATTACATAGCTATATAGTTGCATAGTTCTCCATTAATAAAAAGCTAATCCCTTAAATCTATATTACATCTTCACCTTTACGAATTAGCCATAAATTACTAACGCTTTTGTAGTATTCTTCCAACGGAATTTTTGTTGGTAAAACACAATTGAAAAAGTTATATTTTGAAAGATCATGGTCAACAATTTGACCTTTCATTTCATTATAATAAACGGTGCCTGGCATAGGGGTAAGAATTGTATAACCAGCATAAGCCACTTTATAGCCTGCTGCAAAATCGCTTATTGCTTTAAAGTCAGTTTGTGTATAATCGTTAGGAATTACATAGTTACCCCTAAGCATTATATTATTGGAATGAAATATATTTATTGCCTCGGTAGTTAATGAAACTGTGGAGCTTTTATTATACTTTTCCAACTCCTGCTCACGAAAAGATTCAAAGCCACATATCACTACTTTTAAACCATTGCGGGCAAGTTTTTCAATTAACCAAGGATATTTAACCGCTGTATCTGAACGGATATCCATAATATATTCTTTGTGAATACCCTCCTCCTCAATCCGGTCAAAAAGTTTATCAATAAAATCAATATTCACAATGGTATTGGCATCAGCAAAGCGCACAATTTCATAATCCATAGTTTTTAACTCGTGAATTATGCTCTCAATATCGCGCTGCAGATATTTTCCATCGTGTTCTTTCCAAATAGAGCAAAATGTACATTCATATGGGCAACCCAGAGAGCTAAAAATATAAGTGCTGGGCGAAG
>JAUXEM010000111.1 GCA_030620515.1 Salinivirgaceae bacterium | reverse complement strand
CGACCTTTTAGAGGAACACAGAGAGAAGCAATTGATAATTGAGAATGAAGAATTGAAAACGGAAGATATTGTTCCACTTAACGAGCAAGTCAAATGCAAAGCTTTTTTACAACAAAGTAATTTAATAGAAGAACTAAATAAATTAGTTGGCAAAAGCGGAATAGTAGGCGAAGAAAATAACCGTCTGTTTTTGTTTGTGATAGCCACCAGTCATAAAATGCCTAACACCCTGCATGCTTTAATACAAGGTAGTTCAGGAAGTGGAAAAACCCCGCTGCCGCACGATTGTATCGTTTGGTAGTTAACAAAAAGAAAGAATGGTAAAAAAAGATAAACAAATAAAAGGTGACAATAATAAATTATAAACTAAATAAGTTGAAGAGAATTAAATGCAATAAGTTGCTGTTATTGATAAGAAGCCACACGATGCAATCGTGCGGCAGCGAATATCTTTGTATGTCGGGCATGGTAATAAGCTAACAAGGTGGGAGTCCTTGTACGTGCCGAGTTGATAGGAAACGTTAGCGATTGGCAAGGGTGTTGCAAGTGATTGCAAATCTGAAAGAAGCCATCAGCAAACTTGAAGTTCTGACGCACAGAAATCTGATATAAGGCTTAATTGGGAGGGCAACCGAGCAATGGATTGGGAACGCCCAAAATTCAATCGTAACCCCATAAAGTAAATCAGGCAGGACGCAAGGAAAGTTTATTATCTTATCCCGAGAGGTCTTGCAGATTGTTGCAACAGTGACAAACCGAGCGGCAACAATCGGCTATAATCTGCAAGAAGTCAGCAGAGGTCATAGTAGCAGTGTTCGAGCAGCACAAGGCGAAGGACCGAATCAGTTAATATAGGGAGCAGTCAGTAAGGACTTTTATTTATGGAGCATCGGCAAGTAATAGCGTATCAACAAGATTTGTTCATAGGACAAAACAAGAATGCTATATGCCAGTCAGACCATTGTAAGGACGTAATCCGAGCAAAAGCAGGACAGGAGAAGCAATTAAATAAAGAGAAACAACAAGGACGAGCCTTAACAGAAGATTTGATGGCAATAGTTTGTTCATCACACAACCTAAAACAAGCCTATAAGCGAGTAAAGCGGAATAATGGCGTAGCAGGAATAGACCAAATGCCAACAGGAAAGTTTGCAGACTGGTTTATAACCAAAGGTGAATTATTAATAAATGATTTGTTACAAGGGAATTATCGACCGCAAGCGGTAAAACAGGTAGAAATACCTAAACCTAAAGGCGGGATACGCAAGCTAGGTATTCCAACAGTAACTGATAGGATAATTCAACAAGCTATCGCTCAGGTGTTAAGTCCAATTTATGAGCGAGTATTTTCAGAGAGAAGTTACGGGTATCGCCCAAGACGAAGTGCCCAAACGGCATTGCGACAGGCAAGCGAATATGTAACAGAAGGAAGAAAAGTGGTAGTTGATATGGATATGAAAAGTTTCTTCGATGAAGTCAACCACGATCGTTTAATGTATGAGTTATCAACCAAGATAGGGGATAAGACCCTATTGAGATTGATTAGAAAATACTTACAAAGTGGTATTTTATCGGGAGGTCTAATATCTCAACGCACAAAAGGAACACCACAAGGTAGTCCACTATCTCCATTATTATCTAATATTGTTTTAGATGAATTAGATAAAGAACTTGAAAAGCGAGGGCATTGTTTTGTTCGTTATGCTGATGATTTTAGTATTTATATACGAAGTCAAAAGGCAGGCGAAAGAGTTAAGGAATCTATTAGTGCATTTATCACACACAAACTAAAACTCAAAGTAAATGAACAAAAGAGTATAGTTTGTGAGGTTGATAAAACTGTATTGTTAGGTCATACCATTTTAAAAGATGGTAATTTAATCATTGCAAAAGATAACGTTGAACGCTTCAAGAACTCTATCCGTGTAATCACAAAACGGAAGAGGGGAGTGAGTTTTGAGCAGATTATCTCAGAATTAAATCCTAAACTGAGAGGATGGTTTGATTATTTCAAACATACCAAAAGTAAAGGATTATTTCGGGAACTAGATGCTTGGATACGTAGGAAATTAAGATGTTTTAGGATAAAGCAAACCAAAAGAGTGATTGGTTTAGTCCGCTTTTTAAAGAGGCAAGGGGTTGTAAGTTATCAATCATGGATTATTGCTTTATCTGGGGTGGGGTGGTGGCGAAAGTCGGCTGCTCCACAAATACATCAAGCAATGGGTAACTTTTGGTTTAGAGAACAAAACTTGTTTAATTTGTCATTAAATTACGATAAGTTAAACTATTAACTGAAACCGCCACGTGCGAGAGCATGCGTGGTGGTGTGAGAGGGCGAGGGAGTAATCCCTCTACCTACTCGATTAGTTTTGAAAGGTCTATTTTTATTAGAATTACACCTCTACAATTAGCTCTAAATATTATTACCTCAACCATATGTAATATAAATAAAAGGTGTTAATTCACTGTAAATATGAATTGATATAATAATAGTTAATACCTAAGTTGAGCGATTAAAGCGAAAATAAATCGCTTCATTTGGATAATTGCTATATTAAGTTTTAGTCTCGATAAGTAAAGGATTAGTTAATCTTATGGGAGATGAAATGTGGCTTGAATCAGAATTGAATAATGGAAGTATATTTTTTCTTTCTACCGTATAAAAAAAGCCCGAATTAGTCGGGCTTCTTAATATCAATAGTCCTATACGTTTTTGGAAATATCTGATAATAATGTTTTTATATTAAAGAGCAGCTTTTTATATTTTGTCTCACTACCTGCCCGAATAAGTCTGCCGCCAAGGCAGACCACATAATCTAACGTATTGTAATATTATAATTCTGTATTTACAATTCGTGAATTACTAAGCCAGAACGTAGTTTTGGTTCAAACCATGTAACTTTTGGAGGCATAATATTACCTGTATCGGCAATATGAATTAACTGATCCATTGAAACTGGGTAAAGAGCAAATGCCACTTTCATGTTACCACTATTAACACGATCTTCTAATTCACCAAGTCCACGAATGCCACCAACAAATTCAACGCGAGTGGTTGTGCGTAAATCTTTTACATCTAACATTTTATCTAAAACTAAATCAGATAAAATAGTAACATCTAATACTCCAATAGGATCGTTATCATTGTAAGTTCCTTTTTTTGCATTTAGTTTGTACCATTTATTATCTATATACATACTAAACTCATGCAATTGAGCAGGACGGTAAATTTTATTACCCATTTCAGTTACATCAAAAACGTCGTTTAATTTAGTAATAAATTCAGCTTCTGAAAGACCGTTAAGATCTTTTGCAACGCGATTGTAGTCAATTATTTGTAATTGATTATCAGGGAAATGAACAGCCATAAAAAAATTGTAAGCTTCATCACCAGTGTGATTAGGATTTTGTTCCTTTTTCTCTAAGCCAATACGAGCAGCAGCAGCAGTTCTGTGGTGTCCATCGGCAACATATGTAGAAGGAACTTTAGATGCAAAAAGTTCTTCTAGCTTTACATTTGTAGCAGCATCATTAACTGGCCATAGGTGATGTCCAAATCCATCTTCGGCAGTAAAATCATATTCAGCAGATTCGTTTTTTACAATGTTCTCAACAATAGCATCAATTTCAGGAATTGCTTTGTACGAGAAAAATACTGGCTCAATATTCGCATTTAAATAGCGTGTAAGAATCATTCTGTCTTCCTCTTTGTCCGGACGAGTTAATTCATGCTTTTTAATTACACCAGTATTGTAATCATCACAAGCAGCAGCACCAACAATACCATATTGGGTTCTTCCATTCATGGTTTGAGCATAAATGTAGTATTTAGCTTCAGTATCGGTTTTTAACCAACCTTTTTCTTTCGATAATTTTAAATTTTCAACAGCTTTGTTGTAAACTTCATCAGAATGAACATCGGTACCCGCTGGGCAGTCAATTTCAGCTTTTGTAATGTGCAATAGCGATTCCGGTTTTCCTTCAGCCATTATAGCTGCTTCTTCTGAATTCATAACATCGTAAGGTAAACAAGCTAGGCTTGCTGCTATTTCTTGTGGTGGGCGAAGCCCTTTAAATGGTTTTATAATTGCCATATCGGTATATGTTTTATTGTTAAAAAATTAATTACTAATAAGTTGCTAAGATAATTTTTCATTTTCAAGACTAAAATTGAACAGCAATGTTTTTCAACAATGTTTATGCTTTTGTTGGAAATAAAAAAGCCCCAATAATATCTTGAGGCTAAATTATTTTGAATAATTATTATTACTTATTTACTCTATATGTTTCGTCACCATCTTCAATAACACCAATTATTTGATTTATGGCAGCAATACCAGCATTTATATTTGCCTCCGATGTTTGAGCACCCATTTTCTTTGGTGTAAAGAAAAAGCGTCCTTCGTATTTATCTGCAATAATATGAGCACAGTCAGGAGCAATGTCTGAAACGTAACTAAAATCAGGTCTTGTTCCCATTAGTTTAAGTAAGTCATCCTCATCAATTACCTCTTTACGAGCTGTATTAATAAGCATACCGCCTTTAGGCATTTTATTTAATAACTCGAAGTTTATCGATTTCTTTGTTTTGTCGTTTGCAGGAATATGCAATGAAACAAAATCACAAGTTGAATATAGTTCTTCAACCGATGCGCAAGGAGTAATACCTTCAGCTTGCATTTTTGCATTATCTACAAATGGGTCGTATGCATAAATTGCCATACCAAATCCTCTTGCAATTTCAGCTACATAGCGGCCCACATTTCCATATGCATGAATACCTAATTTTTTAGCACGCAATTCAGTGCCAGCTTTTCCATTGTAACCATTTCTAGCCATATAAACCATCATACCTAAAACTAGTTCACCTACGGCATTTGAATTTTGTCCAGGAGTGTTCATGGCAACAATATTGTTTGCAGTTGCAGCATCCAAGTCAATATTATCGTAACCTGCACCGGCGCGAACAATAACTTTTAAATTTTTAGCAGCATCAAGCACTTCTTTAGTTGCTTTATCGCTTCTAATAATCATTGCATCGGCATCGGCAACAGCATTCACAAGGTCAGCTTGTTCTGCATATTTTTCAAATACTTCAACAGCATATCCTTTTTCTTTGGCAATGGCTTTCATTTTTTCCACTGCCACAGGTGCAAATGGTTTTTGTGTTGCTATTAATATCTTCTTCATTATTAGTAGTTTAGTTGAATTAATTATTTGTTTTCAGCTTCAAAATCTTGCATGCATTTTACTAATACATTAACATCTTCAATTGTAGATGCGTTGTATGTAGAAGCGCGGAAACCACCTACAGAACGGTGTCCTTTAAGTCCAACAATATTTCTGTCTGCTGCAAATTTCAAAAAGGCATCTTGTAAACCGTCGTTTCCTTCAGTCCATACAAATGGAATGTTCATTCTTGAACGAGAACCAGGTTCTACCGGAGATTTGAATAAAGAATTTCTGTCAAATTCAGAATAAAGCAAGCCTGCTCTTTCAATGGCTAATTTTTCCATAGCTTCAACACCACCTTGAGCTTTTACCCACTTTAAAGTTTCGTTTAATGCAAAAATATTAATACATGGAGGAGTGTTATACATTGAACCACTATCAACATGAGTGTCGTACTTTAACATGGTAGGAATAACTCTATCTTTTATGGCCGTTTTCATGAATTCGTCTTGAATAATAACGAAAGTAGCACCAGATGGTCCCATGTTCTTTTGTGCACCACCATAAATCATTACATATTTTGAAACGTCAACCGGACGACTCATAATGTCTGAAGACATGTCGGCAATTACTGGAATAGGAGAGTCTAAATCTTCAAAAATCTCAGTTCCTCTAATTGTGTTGTTCGATGTAATATGTAGGTAATCAGCATCAGCTGGTATCTTAAATCCTTTTGGATAGTAAGTGTGTTTTTTGTCTTCCGATGAGGCAATGACTTCTACTTCGCCAAATAATTGAGCCTCTTTAATTGCTTTTGACGACCATGTACCTGTATTAACATAAACCGCTTTCTTTTTTAAGAAGTTAAAAGGAATCATGGCAAATTGAGTACTAGCACCACCGCCTAAAAATAGTACGTGATAGTTTTCGGGAATATTTAAACATTCTTTAAACAAAGCAGTAGCTTCGTCAATTACTGCTTGAAAATCTTTGCTACGGTGCGATACTTCTAAAATAGATTGGCCACTATTATTTAACTCAATTACAGCTTTTGCCGTATTTTCTAAACAAGAATCAGACAGTTTACACGGGCCTGCATTGAAAATGTGCTTTCTCATAATATGTAGATTTATAGTTAGTTAGTATAAAATAGCAAACATATGTTTACTATGTATAAATTAAGATAATTTATGTGTAAATACCAAGTAGTTTCTGTTAGATTGGTAGCAATAAAAGCATTTTTATAACAGTTGTAAATAACTTTTATCTAAAATTATAAACAATTAGAAATAATAAAATATCTAGCCATAGAAGTGGTAAGTAATATTTTAATATGATTAAAATATTACTTTTTTTATTGCTACAGCGTCTGCTTGCAGCTAGTTCATTTATTCATAGGTTTATGTTTATTGAATCAAATGTATAGCCTCAGCTTTGTTATGATTTTACTATTCTTGCTTTCTATTTGGCATATCTTGCTAAAATTACTGATTGTAAAATAATCTTGCCATTTAAACTAATACCTCTATTTTTGTAAAATGAATATTTCAGATAATTTGAAACAAGTAAATAAGACTATTCCTGAAAGAGTACAGTTGGTTGCGGTATCTAAAACAAAACCAAACGAACTAGTTTTAGAAGCTTATAATGCAGGGCAGAAAGTATTTGGCGAAAATCGTCCTCAAGATTTACAACAGAAATATAACGATTTACCTAAAGATATTGAATGGCATTTTATTGGGCATCCGCAAAGTAAGCAAGTAAAATATTTTGCTCCTTTTGTGCATTTAATTCATGGGGTTGATAGTTTAAAATTACTGTCAGTAATTAATAAAGAGGCACTAAAGAATAAACGAACAATAAATTGCTTATTGCAATTTCATATTGCTGCAGAAGAAACAAAGTTTGGTTTGTCAATAGATGAAGCTAAAGAGTTATTACATAGTGACGAATTTGCAGAATTAAAAAATATAGCAATTTGTGGTGTAATGGGCATGGCTACTTTTACTGATGACGAAGATAAAATTCGAAAAGAGTTCAAGGATTTAAAAGGCATATATTCTACATTAAAAAAAGAAATATTTAATAGCGATTCATATTTTAAAGAGGTATCCATGGGCATGTCGGCCGATTACCAAATTGCGATAGAAGAGGGGAGTACAATGGTTCGTGTGGGTAGTTCAATTTTTGGAGCAAGAAATTATATCTAAGCAGTAATAATATTTTAAAATAAAACCGGAAAACTTATCAAATTCTTCCGGTTTTTGTTCTCAATAATATTAATAGATTAGTATTTGTGTTTGTCAGAAGGCAAATTTTATTCCCTGTGAAAGGGGCAATTCTTTACCATAATTTAGAGTATTGGTTTGTCGTCGCATATAGGCTTTCCATGAATCGGAACCCGATTCACGTCCACCACCAGTATCTTTTTCGCCGCCAAAGGCACCACCAATTTCAGCACCAGAGGTACCACTATTTACATTTGCAATGCCACAATCGGAGCCAACTTCGCTTAAGAATGTTTCACTTTCGCGCATACATAATGTAAATAACGAAGATGATAAACCTTGAGGAACACCATTATTTAATGCTATGGCTTCATCAAAAGTACTATACTTAATTAGGTAAACTATAGGTGCGAAAGTTTCCTCTTGTACTATATTGTAATGGTTCTCAGCTTCAACAATTGCAGGAACTACATAATTACCAGAAAGGTTTTTGTCATTAGATACTATATCGCCGCCAAAAAGTATTTTACCTCCTTCTTTTGTAACTTCTTGTAATGCATTCTTAAATGCCTTAACAGAGTTGCTGTCGCAAAGAGGTCCAACTAAAGTATTTGCTTCAAGAGGATTTCCAATTTTTTTCTCCACTTGTTTATAGGCTGCAATCAAGCCATTTTTAACTTTATTGTATATGCTTTCATGAATAATTACTCTACGGGTTGAAGTGCAGCGTTGCCCAGCTGTTCCAACTGCTCCAAAAACAATTGAGGGAATTGCCATTTCTAAATCGGCTGTTTCTGCTACAATAACTGCATTGTTACCACCTAATTCAAGAATAGTTTTTCCGAGACGTTGTCCAACTACCTTGCCAATGTGTTTGCCAACCGCCGTTGAACCAGTTACTGAAAATAATGGAATGCGGGTATCCTCAATAAATGAATCACCTAATACTGATGATTTTGTAATAATCATATTAAATACTCCTTCAGGAACATTGTTCTTTTTAAGCACAACACGAATTATATTCATGGTTGCAATTGCGGTAAGAGGTGTTTTTGAACTAGGTTTCCAAATAACCACATCGCCTGCTATTGCTGCAAGCATAGAATTCCAAGCCCACACAGCTACTGGGAAATTAAACGATGTTATTAATCCAACTACTCCAATAGGATGATATTGATCGAACATTCTATGGTTCCGTCTTTCAGAATGCATTGTTATGCCATTTAGTAATCGCGACTGACCCACTGCAAAGTCACATATATCAATCATTTCTTGTACCTCACCTAAACCTTCTTGGTAAATTTTTCCCATCTCTAGTGTAACTAGTTTTGCTAAATATTCCTTCGAATCTCGCAAAGCAAGTCCTATTTGGCGAACAATTTCGCCACGTTCAGGAGCTGGCACTTCTCTCCAAATTTTAAATGCATGTTGGGCCTTTAAAACAATGTTATTATAGTCCTCTATTGTAGCGTTCTGTACTTTCGCAATTTCTTGATTATCAATTGGTGATATTGAAGAAGTAATGCTACCTGTACAATTAATTGTGTTTACACCTGTATAAGCTCCTTTATTTATAGTAGTTAAACCCAGTTTTTGTAGTAATTCTTTTTTGTTTATCTCTGTTAGTTTCATAGTAAAGTGTGATTATAATTATTAATAATATCGATATGTAAATATAAACATATCGCATATAAAAGTAGAATATTTGTTTGTTGTTTGATTAATATTGCAGTAAAACAATTGCTGTTTCCTAACACCCATAATATAATTTTTTTATATAATTCACCCTCATCTCCGCAAGTACAAGTGTAACATTCTGTAAACTAAGCAATAGTAGCGGTGTAACTTCATTTATTTAAATTATGCGAAAACTTATTAAAACTATCATTTGCAACATAGTCGCACTGCTACCCCTAATAAAAATGGGGCAGGCATTGCGTATTTAAAGTTCATTTATATAAATGATTTTAAACAACAGTTAATTAGTGATTAATGTTTATGATAATATTGTTATTGGATAAATAGAACTTAATGGCTAGATAATTAGTGGTAGAATTATAATTTTTAATTGACCAATTTACGTTCTAAAAAATAAAATATGTTCAAAAGCCATTTTAATCCGAACTTTTAATTTTTATATTTGTTCTGATTAAAACAAAATATAACCTTATGGCAAATTTAGAAACAAAATATTTAGGTTTAACACTTAAGAATCCAATAATAGTAAGTAGTTCAGGACTTACAAGTAATGTTGCTAAAATAAAGGAGGCTGAAGAGGCTGGTGCAGGAGCAGTTGTGCTTAAATCTGTTTTCGAAGAACAAATAAATCATGAAGCAGGGAATTTGCATGAAGTTGGTAAAGATAATGCCGAGGCCTATGACTATTTACAAAGTTATGTAACTGCTAATAACCTTGACAATTATTTAAATTTAATTAAAGAAGCAAAAAGTTCTGTTTCAATACCTGTTATTGCTAGTATTAGCTGTTTTAGTGATAAAAAATGGACTGATTTTGCAAAACACTTTGAAGAAGCAGGAGCTGATGCATTGGAATTAAATATTTATATTCTTCCTGACGATAGAAGAAAATCAGGTAGTGATTATGAAAAAATATATTTAAGTATTATTAAAAAGGTTATTAAAAAAACGAATATTCCAGTATCTATTAAGCTTAGTTATAATTTTACTAATGTTATTAATATAGTTGACAAGGTTAAGAGTTTAGGGGCAAAAGGGGTTGTTCTATTTAATCGTTTTTACGAACCTGATATTGATATTGATAAAATGGAAATGACCACTTCAAACGTATTTTCAACGGAATCTGATTTAAGATTTGCATTACGTTGGGCAGCTATTGTTTCTGACCAAGTGAAAGGTATAGATATAGCTTCATCAACAGGAGTACATAGTGCAGAAGGAGCAATTAAAATGTTATTAGCAGGAGCTAATGCAGTACAAATTTGTTCTGTTTTGTATAATAATGGGATGGGTGAAATAAAAAGCATGCTTGAGGGTATTGAAAGCTGGATGAAACAAAGAGGATTTGATGATTTAAATGGCATTAGAGGTTTAATGAGTTATAAATCTATTCCAGATCCTTCCGTTTATCACAGATCACAGTTCATGAAATACTTTTCAAATTTTGAATAAAGAAAACGTCCGATGTTTACATTACATCGGACGTTTTTTAATTAGTGAGATTATGTTTTTAGGAACGATAGTGAACTCATAATATAGTAGAACTAATCCCGAGCGGGCTCCACTGATCTTTTCGAAGTGTAGTAGATGGGTCTATTGACACCCAGTCCGCTTGCAGCGCAGTAGTCATTAATAAGTAGTTTTGTACCATTAAATCTCTTCGTATCGCTCAATAATCGGTAAAATATCATTTGCCAAATCGCTATTACTTTCAAGTGTTTCTAATAATAATTTATTAGTAAATTGAACTAGTTCATCTTTGCGTTGTGGTGTAACTTTTGTTTCCATATTTTCAATAACAGTAAATGCTTCAAACGAAAGTTCAAATGCTTCTTTAATAACCATTTCAATAAATACTTCTAAGTATTCAGCAAAATCTAAACGGGTTTGCCAACATGCTGATACTAACATCGTTTTAATATTAATATATTCATCATTTTTCAGCATCGGAATAATCATTTTAAGCGATGATTGAATTCTTAAATCACAAAACAGAGCATATATCTGTTCTCTAATTTCTTTACTGTCGGTTGATATATAAACTTTTGCCAAATCGGTCAATAGTTCATCTTTCCCTTCTTCTCTAATATTTTTAATAGCTTTAATTACAATGGAATCATCCTTCGAAATCAAGCTTTTACTTAGTTCTTTTAGTTTGATGCTACTCATTTTTATTTTTTTTGTAAAATTACTAAACTTACCTACATGCCAAAATATTTATTGTTGTCATTTTTTTGCTGCTATAGTTTACATCAGAAATATTCACTTAGGGGTTTGTTCAGAAACAAGTTCGATAATTTATAAATAAGATTTTGTGCATAGATAAAGTTAAAAACGCTAGCATAACTTGTTCCGAACTTACTTCCGAAGCAGAGGTACTGTAAGAATTTTAATCTTATATATGTGCAAAAGATGTTTATCAAAATCGGAAGTTGTTTTTGTCAGGGCAAAAGCATTCAAAAGATTAGTACAGAAAATAAATATATTTCTCCACGAATTAACACGGAATAGCACTAATTCAAATCAACTAATGGTGATTTTAAATATTTTTTCGTGT
>JAUXEM010000290.1 GCA_030620515.1 Salinivirgaceae bacterium | reverse complement strand
CGATTGTTAAAAGGCTTAACCAATATATTTCAGAAGGTAGTGTTAACTGTTATTATGAAACCGTTTTTTCTGAAATGGTTGATGATAAAAGTCTATCATTTGAATCGGTTTCGTTTGACCACAAGCCATGGTATGAGATTGATACTATTCATGATTTAGCTGAAGCAGAAAAACTTTTCCCTGTAGAATTAAAAAAACAGGATAGGCTTGAAAAGACATATGCACAGTATGTTTTAGAATAAATAATGAATAAACATACGATGGAAAACAAATTTAAAACACAAGCTGAAAAATATGAATATATATCAAAACAACATGGTGGTTATTATCGGCATAATTTTACTGACCACGCGTACTTATATAATCTTTATTTTCCGCCAAAAGCAGTATTTACACACCTTAAAGACAATATACATGATTTAGTATTGAATTATCCTATGGCACAAGATTCGCTTGCCGAACTTATTGGGACAATAATAAATCAACCAAAAGAAAGGATCATTGTTGCAAATGGTGCTGCTGAACTTATTAAAATACTTTCTGGCCATTTAGCAAAGAAATTAATTGTACCCGTACCATCATTCAATGAATATGCTAATGCTGCCCCAGAAGGTAAAGTAGTAGAGTTTCCACTCGAGTTTCCTTCCTTTCAACTTAATGTAGAAACATTTGCTACTGAAGCTATAAAAGTTGGAGCCGATATGGCTGTTGTGGTAACGCCTAATAATCCTACTTCGATGCTGATACCAAAAGCTGATTTAATACGCTTGGCACAAAAGCTAGATAAACACAATTGCATGCTTATTATTGATGAATCTTTTCTTGATTTCGCTGATAACAAAGAGCAAATAAGCTTAGAACAGGATATTGATAAATATCCAAATATGGCTATTATTAAAAGTATGAGTAAAGCCTATGGAATATGTGGACTCAGAATAGGGTATATGTTAACGGCTAACACGGCATTTGCTGCTAGAGTTCGTAACGGAATTCATATATGGAATATTAATGGCTTTGCCGAAGAGTTTCTTAGAATATTGCCACAGTATAAACAAGAATTTGAAGAGAGCTGTAAGCAGGTTAAAACAGATCGAGATATTTTCTATGAAAAGTTATGTGCAATTGAAGGTATGATTGTTTTTAAACCCGATGCTAACTATATTTTTTGTCGATTACCTGATACTGCTTTAAGCGGACCAGAGGTAACAAAACGCTTGTTTATAGAACATAATATATACATAAAAGACAGTGCTGGAAAAACACAACCCGATGCAAACCGATATATTCGAATTGCAAGTCGCACCAATGAGGAAAACAATAAGCTTATTGATGCTTTAAAGCGTGTTATGTATTAATAGTAAAAAACATGAATAACAAACAACAGGCAAGCATGCTTAGTTTTGCTAAAGATTTGCCAAACATTTGCTCTCTATTGGGACTATTGAGTGTTATTTTCGGTATTTATTTTGCAATAAAAGGGAACTTTTTGGCTTCAATTATTGGAGTGTTATGGGCTGTACTATTCGATTGGTATGATGGAATTATAGCACGAAAAATGAAAAACAGAACAAAAGAGCAAGGTCTATTCGGAGGTCAGTTAGACTCCATGATAGATATTGTCAGTTTTGGTGTTTTGCCTGCAATTCTACTTTTAAGCTACGGGAATTACAATGTTTGGTTCATACCCGGAGCATTTGTAATTGTAGCTACCAGTGCTATTCGTTTGAGTTATTTTAATGTTTATGGTCTTATTGACAGTAAAACCTACAAGGGGCTTGCACTTGATAATAATGTGCTCATTCTTGCTTTTGTCTTTTTATTCGAAAGTTTCTTCAAGCATTCCAGTTTTTCGATACTTATTTATATTCTCTTAATGATTCTGTCGGCATTTAATTTATCCTCCATACCAACCCCTAAATTTGGAGGAAAGTGGATTTATGTGTTGGTTATATATGTGTTGGTGCTAACATCCATTTTTGGATGGATATTGTATAGTAGAGTTTAAAAAACACAGAATAAAAAATGATATGACTAGGGCGTAAGATTCCCCTTTAGCTACTCGATTCCTCTTAGATATGTTTCAGGCGTTAAAATTGCTAGTTCACTTTTTTTAAAATCTTTTATATTTCTTGTCAAGATAACTTTAATTCCCCCATTTTCTATTGCAGAAAAATTTTGCAGAGCATCTTCGAAATCTTTAAATCCTGAATTAAGAGCATTTAAAACCGCTTTTTTGTCAATTTTGATAACTTCAATTATATTGAGTAGTTGCTTTATTTTTTCAAGAATAATATCGTGTTTAGCAGTTTTTCTAAGTAGATAATATACATTGGAAATTATCACAGGGGTTGTAAATCCAAATAATTTCTTTTCTTCACATAAACTTAGAACTTCAGCAGAATATTTTACAAAAGGTTCTCTGTCAAAAAAGAAATCAAGTAATACGTCTGTGTCAATTAAAACTTTATCCATTTATAAATATTTTTCTTCTAAACGTTTCCCTAATTCTTTTTTATAATCCATATCCTTAGGCATTTTGAAAGAACCTTTTAAAGATTCTACAATAGGACTAAGCTTGTTCTTTTTCTGTTTTCGTTCTTCTTGGGTCAATATTTTTAAATAGTTCTCTATAATATCCGATAAACTACGATTTTTTCCTTTTGCATAGCTCTTTGCTCGTTCAATTATTTTTTGTTCAATCGTTAGTGTCAATTTTGTATTCATAATGACAAGTTTTTCTTTTTACAAAAGTATAAAATAAAATTCAAAAAACACGTGTATTTTATATTTTTTTCACACGTGCAATAGAAGCGACTACTATTTTTTTAAATCATCACCTGTCTACTTGACTGTGGTATCATTAGTTTATTTATAACTTAGTTTTTGTTTCACCAGATAGTTGATTTTTATTTCATTAATGTCCGACTTTTTGTTGTAAGTTCAATAAGAAGCCTTGGTATACACTAAGACTAAAATAAAAATGAAGGGTTACATCATTTAAATCACAAATGATTATTTATGAAAACTTTAAGTTTCATCCAAGTATCTAGCAATTCTAAACCATCCCATCCATGACCGGCATTTGGGTACAGAGTGAACTGATTTATAACACCAAGATTTTCAAGTTTATCTCGTAAATCTGTTCCTTGTGTTGTAGGGATTAAAGGGTCTTTACCTCCGTAAAATAAGATGGTGGGAGGTGCGGAAGCCGTCACACGATGATAAGGGCTAACTTCTTCTAAAAACGATGTTGTTTGATTGGGACCCAATAGGTTTATCAATTCCTGTAAATCAGTGTTTGTGCTATTTAAATAAGCGGAATCCGTAAAATTTGTAGGACCTACTATGCTACAAACCATATTTGTGTTAGTATCATTATCAAAAGCATAGCTCCATAATAATGATAAATGTGCACCAGCACTAGTACCGATAAAACCAATATTTTCGGAAATGGTATATGTAGTTTTATTACTTTTTAAATAGTTGATAATAGCTGTAATATCTTCAATTTGCATGGGGTATGCCTTATTGTTTGCATCGGCCAATCTAT
>JAUXEM010000317.1 GCA_030620515.1 Salinivirgaceae bacterium | reverse complement strand
GAGCAATATACAAAAGCACGAAAAATGGGTGCAGCTTGGGTGGAATGGCTTGGAAATTGGACTAGAGGGTCCATTAAAGAAAGGAAAAAAAGCATCCTATATGGTGAGTTATAGGCATGCAATAACTCATTTAGTATATTTAATGGGTCATGACCCAAAGCAATGGATTGAATACAAAGACCTATCGTTCAAATTAAATTTTCCTGGAACAAAAACGGGAAATTGGTCAATAATTGGTATGGGTGGTAATAGCCAAATTATTATGGATGACTTAAAATTGGACGAAGATGAACGGACTTTTGAAACCTATGGAGAAAAGGTAGATAATTCGACAGGAATGGGCGTATTTGGTATTACTAACAGGGTGTATCCTAGCAAAAGAGCCAAAATAATGAATACGCTCTCTGTCACCGGAAATATGGTTAAAAACCTAGTGGATACATTTACAATAGCTGATAAAGATCCTTTTAGGTGGGGTATTGAAGATAGCGAAGAAATGAAGCTATCGGCAAATACCACAGTTAATTACAAGCTAGGCACTGGTTCAAATATAACAGCTGGTGTGGTGTATAATCATTACTTAATGTCGTTTAACGATATACAATACATTGATGGAGCATATCAGGTATTTTCTGATACTGCTCATGCACAAGTGAACTTAATGCGTTTATTCGTGGGTTATAAAAGAATGTTAGGAGCCCGTTTTGAAGGATATATTGGGCTGCATGGGCAAATGTTCTTTTATAATAATTCGATAGCTATTGAGCCACGCATGGGTTTAAAATTCATGATAAATGAAAAAAGCGACATCTCTTATGGCTTTGGTTTACATAGTCAGGTGCAGCCTAAGGTTATGTATTTTGTGCAAACGGAAAATAATTTAGGGCAAAAAGAATTTACAAATCGTAAGCTTGATTTTACTAAAAGTATACACAATACAATAGGTTATAATTATCTGATAAATAAAAATTTACGATTAAAAGTCGAAGCGTATTATCAATATTTATACAATGTTCCAGTTCATACAAACTTGCCACAATACTCATTAATTAATTTTGGCACTGAATATTATGTCGAAAGGCAAGATAGCTTAGTGAATAAAGGAACCGGAGAGAATTACGGGCTTGAAATTACCTTTGAACGATTTTTGGATCGTAACTTCTTTTATTTGTTTACAGCTTCTTTATTTGAATCAAATTATACCAGTACCGATAATATTACTAGAAATACAGCCTATAATGGACAATTTGCTTTTAATGCCCTAGCTGGTTATGAGTTATATTTCCCTAAAAAGAATGTAGGTTTAATATTTGGAATAAATCTTACATACGCTGGTGGTAGTCCATATGTTCCTTTTGACCAAGAGAATACTATTAGGCATGGTAAAGTTATGTATGATTGGGATAATGCCTATGCAATAAAACGCGACGATTATAAAAGAATAAGCTTACGCTTGGGTGTTAAACGCAACCTAAAAAAGGTAAGTATGGAAACCACATTTGACCTTCAGTACCGTTCCGATTATACTAGTATTTACCAGGAAAGAATTGATGTTACAACAGGCGAAATTATAAATACAAGTAATATGGGTTTTTATCCAATGATAAATAGTCGTATCAGTTTTTAAAAGATTCTTTTCTAAATTCTAACTACTAAATTCTAATTACTATTTTTAATATATGAAAGTACTTTTAATAAACACACCCCGTTCACCTCACAATAGCATACTTCAATATGCATCTGCCGAAGCAAAAAAATACATACATAAAAAGCTTATTGGTCCGCCATTAAATTTATTGACTTTGGCAGGCTCTATTCCAAATCACGATGTTGTTGTTTGGGATACAAAAGGCGAATACGATTTAAATGAAAATGCTCTGCCTTTAAAACAAATGGTGCAAAACTTAATGCATGAGCATAAGCCCGATATTGTTGGAACAACTGTAATTACTTCGGAGTTTTATTTTGGGGTTGAAATATTGCAAGCAGCAAAAGAATTAAATCCAAATGTGCTCACAATTATTGGTGGGGTACATGCTACACTTTGCATTAACGATTTTACAGATAAAGCCATTGATGTAATTTGCCGTGGACAAGCAGCACACTTATTTAAAGCAGTTGTTGAGGCAAAAGACAAGAATAAACCTTTAGAATCGGTACCAGGTATTTATTTGAATTCGGAAAATGGTCCAACAAAAACCAAAGGAACACCGATGCTATGGAATGCTGCGGGTGCAAATTTTATTCAACCCGACAGAAAACACCTTGAAAGATGGAGAGAGACCTATTACGTGGGTAATTCACCTTCGCCCAGCACTTATATTTTTAGCTCTCTGGGTTGCCCATATGAATGTACATTTTGCTCTATTTGGAAAGAACACGATGGAAAATATCTGCAGCGCGATATTGAAAGTATAATTCACGAGCTAAAAACCATGGATTATGAAATTGTACGCTTTGCCGATGCTAATACCATTGTAAATATTGATTTTATTGACAAGCTTTTTGACAGAATTGAGGAGGGGGGTATTCAGAAAGAATATATTATGGATATCCGTTCAGATACAGCAGTGAAATATCCATGGTTAATTGAAAAACTTGCCCGCAATGGTTTAAAAGTAGTGATATGTGGCTTTGAATCTTTTCGTGAGCAGGAGTTG
>JAUXEM010000215.1 GCA_030620515.1 Salinivirgaceae bacterium | reverse complement strand
GTTTTTTTTTTTTTTCTTTACACAGCGAACAAATTAGTATTAATTCAAACAACAACTATTAACATGGTACAGGGTAAACTTTTATATGACCATAATATCGCAAGTCGCAGTGCGACTATATTGCAAATAAGTATAATATAGCGTTTTGTTATCACGTAAATTAGTGAAGTCGCGCCGCGACTAACTATCTTAACTGCTAAATGTTATGTGCTATACTTAGGTATTTAAAGATACATAAAAGTTACTATCTGTAAAATTAAACAAAACGCTATTTAAAAAATGCATAAAATATTTAAAGTAAATATTTTTGTGCAGGGGGTAATGCTATTTTGTTATACTAGCTGGGTATATTATTAAGCCAATTTCCTAAAATATTAACAAACAAAAAGATATTAAAAAGCCCCATCCTATTAAAATACATTCCACAAAAAATGTTACAGGATGAGGCCACATTAAAACTTTACAAAAATGAAGAAAATATTTACAATTTTAATAGCAAGTAGCTTATTATTTGCTTGTAATAAAGAAGAAAACTCAGGAAACATATTACCTTCTGCTGGTAATGAAAATATAGTTGTGTTTGAAAGCTATGATGAATACCTAGATGAATTACAAAACTCATTAAAACGAACACCCGAAGAAAGAAAAGTTTGGGAACAGTCGCAAGGCATTGTATCGTTTGGTAGATTGTGTGATGAGTTGTACTTAAGTACAGATTTTGAGCAGTTTGGTACACTAGATGAAATTAAAGACTTTGTTGATAGCAATAGCGATTATTTACAGCTTACCAAAGACGAAAATGGCGAATTTATCGTTGATGCTAAGAACCCTTCAGTATCTGATAGGTATGTATTAAATAAAAATTGTATGTTTCAAATAAACGAAAATGTTTATAAGGTTTACGAAAATGGTACGGCAGTAACTTCGGTAGCTAATATTGCTGAACTTAAAACTATTGATGAGTATGCTGCTAAAAGCTTGCCAATTACTTGTGCTATTAAATATTTGCCTGAATTTGCTGAACGCAATGTTTTAAAGAGTGATGGAAAGTGTAGTTATAAGTTTACAAAGAAACGCACTAATGGAAAGAATAGGCTAGAATATAACATGTATATTAAGTTCAGACATAATGATAATCCTAAATCAACAGAAGTTTGGACATCATATTACATCCGACCCTTTAAGAGAACATTGTGGACATGGGTATGGGCAAAGCGTACAATTACAGGCAAGGCTAAAGTAACATATTCTTGCAAAAGCCAAAAGGGGGGCTTTGAAATTAAAGATTTAGATGATTGGGATATTTCATCACATTCATATGGTGGTTGGAGCACTAGTGACTTTCATACAATATGTAAGAAATATCATGCAACATGGCTTAGTTATAATAAAATTGACTCATGGGTTTCTACGTCAAAAGTGAGAGTTTCATTTTTATGCAATGGTAATCCATACTTTAATTAACAATAAGGGGCTGTATGCAAAAAGTAATGCAGCCCCAATTATTACTTGAAAAATGAATTTTAAAAAGATTATATTTTTAGCATTATGTATTTTTATTATGCAAGTAGGGTTTGCTCAAAAGAAAAAAGTTAATAACCCTTGGACTATTAAAACATCATATTTTAGAACTCCAATTATTGATTTTGAAGAGATTGAAATGAATAATTTTGATTTAGAAGCTGATTATAGGTTGTTTAAAGCTATTGATGTTGGTATATATTCAGGTTTTGGTTGGTTTAAACTAGGTTTTGATAAATACTCAAGAAAATATTATCATCAAATACACCTGGGTGCAAATGCTAATTTGCATATTTTGCCATTGTTTGTAAAAAGCGATGAATTAAAAATTGATTTTTATTTAGTAGGTAAGTTAGGGGTTATTTATACAGACAATAGTTATTACTTACCTGAAAATAATTACAATTTAGCGTGGGCTACTTACTTTGGTACAGCATATTATTTTGGTAGGCATTTCGGCATATTTGTTGAACTTGGCAAAGCGGAATTTGTTCAGCTAGCATTTAATATAAAATATGGTTTAAGCTTTAAATTTTAGTTTATATAACAGAGCATGAATATACACACCAGCTTATTAAGCAAAATATTGCTTGTTATAATTTGTATTAGCACTTTTGTATCTTGCCGTAAAATAGTACAAATCGAGTTTTCCGAATTTGAACAAAAAATAACTGTAAATACAATTATTACACCCAATAGCTTAATGGAGCTGCATCTTTCATACACAAATGGCTTAACTAACAACCCATTAGATGTAATAGAAAATGCGAACATTAATTTATTTGTAAATAACAAATTTAGCCAGCAGTTAAATTATAGGTCTAGTGGTATTTTTGTATCCGATACTGTTATGGAATCGTTAAATAATTACCGCTGCGAATTGTATTGGGATGCCGACACAATTACTGCCTCTTGCACTATGCCCGATACCACAAGTCTTAAAAACGTAAGCTTAAACCCATATGCTTGGATAAGTATAGATGGTATAGCTTGTCCTGCAGTATCTTTTAAAATAAAAAACAATAGCTCGGTAATGGCTTACTATGAGGCTTGTATATATGTATTTGAACGAAGTTCTTTAAGCGATGAAAATAATTTTTATTATTCTGATTCGTTTATTTTGCAGCAATTCACAAACCAAAATGAAAGCGAGCCCAAAATAAACAAAACTATAGAATTTGAGGTGCGAACCATAGCTTCTGATACTGAATATGCTTATATTTTAGAGCTGCGAACAATATCACCAGACTACTATCAATATATGCAGAGCCTTATATTATACGAGCAGGGTAGGTTTCCTTCGTTCGACATTGGTTCAACCTTAACTTACAATTTATACACTAATGTGCAAAATGGCTATGGTATTTTTGCAGCCTATGCGTCTACCTTTTCCGACACTCTTTATAGCAACTAAATAATGTTAAAATATTATAAAAAGCATTATGTTTTATTTACTATTTTATTAATAGTTGTAAAACTGTTAAATGCACAAATAACCATTTCAGGCTTTGTTAAAGATGCAAATAATGGCGAATTGCTAATAGGTGCATATGTACAAGATACGGTTACTGGCAATGTTGCAAGTACAAATGTTAATGGCTACTTTTCAGTACTGGTAAACCAGAAAAGTAATTTAATTTTTTCGTATGTTGGCTACGCAAAGCAAGCCAGTGTATTATGTGTAACTAAAGATACAATTTTAAACATAAGCCTTATTGCAGGCAAAAACATTGACGAAGTTGTTGTACAAGTCGTTAAAAGACAGCAGTTTAATGTAGCTAGGCTAAGTATTAAGGAATTAGAGAGTATTCCGTCAATAACTGGCAAACCCGATGTAATGAAAGCAATGCATCTGTTACCTGGTATTCAAAACCAAAGCGAGGGCAGTAGCTTGCTAATAGTGCGTGGGGGCGACCCTGGGCAAAACCTATACTTGCTTGATAATACGCCACTTATTTATGTAAACCATTTGGGGGGCTTTATGTCAGTGTTTAACCCCGAAATGATGAATAGTATTTCCTTAACTAAGGGTGGTTTTCCCGCCGAATACGGAGGCAAACTATCATCTATAGTTAAAGTAACACAACGCTCTGGCAACAACTCGGCTTGTAAAGGTACATTTGGTATTGGTTTAACTGATATTAATGCATCTATTGAAGGCCCTATTGGTAAAAAAGCATCATACATAATAACGGGTCGTAAAACACTTTTCGATATACTTTTATATGGCGTTACAAAAATATCTGATGGTAACTCAAACGTTATGATTTATGGTTTTTACGATATAAATGGTAAACTTACCTTGCAAGTAAACAAAAAAAACCGCTTGTCATTTAATTTTTTTCAAGGCGACGATTATATTAATAATCAGAGTAAGGGTGGCGGCGATTATAGCTCAGGAATAAATACTAAGGGAACATATATATGGGGCAATTGGCTGGCATCAGCTAATTGGTACACCGTCTTGTCGGCTAAGCTGTTTAGCGAAACTACATTTTCATATACTCGTTATAGATTAAAACAAAAACAAGAAATATCAGGTTTGTCTGCACCCAATTTTAATGACAAGTTTTTATCCTCGGTTGACGATATCTCAGTGCGTAACAAATGGGATTATAAATTTAAATCATGGTGGAATTTAAACTTTGGATTTAATAGTTCTATGCTTATTCATACTCCATACAGTTATAAAAGCAATGCCGATAATGGAATGGAGAATACTACATTAAAAGTAGATTCGTATCAGAACGCTATATTTGTTTCAAATATATTTAAACCAACTAAAACTTTGAGTTTAATTGCAGGTATTAGAGCTGTGAGTTATAAAAACATCGATATTTCCGATTATTATATTGAACCGCGTTTATCATTTAACTATAGTTTTACAAGCAATATTGATGCTAATGTAAGTTACATGGAAGTTAAGCAATATTCGCATTTGCTTTTTACGGCTGGTAATATTACCAGTAACGAAGTTTGGATACCTGCTACACATGATATTAAACCAGCTAAGTCAGAGCAAATATCGGCAGGTTTAATCACTAATTTCCTTAATAACCAATGGCATATAGAACTTTCTGCTTATTGCAAAACACTAAGCAATTTATCAACCTATAAAGAGGGAATAATAAATTTAAAGGGAAGTGCCGATTGGGTATCGAAAATTGAAACTGGTGGTAAGGGCTTATCGTATGGTTTAGAGTTTTTTGCCAAAAGGAATTATGGTAATTGGAAAGGTAGCCTGGCTTATACATATAGTAAAACTACAAGGGAATATCAGGGTATAAATAATGGCAATATTTACAATTTTGAATTTGATCGACCTCATAATATATCCTTATTATTAAACCGAAAACTTAGCGAAAAATGGGATTTTAGTTTAGTATGGACTTTCCAAACTGGCTTGCCATACACCCCAGTTATTGGGCGGCAATACACGCCTAGCGTGCAGCCAAGCCAAAACGATAGGTTTTACTATGAAGCTCTTATTTATGGCGAACACAATAGTGAGCGATTGGCAAATTACCATCGTTTAGACATAGGCTTTAACTACCATAAAAAAAGTAAAAGAGGGAATAGGGTAGTATGGAATTTTTCAATTTACAATTTGTATAATCGCCAAAACCCAAATTACTACTACTATAATGCTTACGACGGTGGCGATGAACATCACCCTGAGCTTGGAAGTGAATTTAAGCCTGTAAATAAATATCAAATGGGTTTATTTCCAATATTGCCAGCTTTTTCGTATAAAGTTTATTTTGATGGTAAAAATAAAGGTAAAAGCTTTATTAAAGATAGGTTAAAAGGGTTCTTGTATTTTAATAGCTTAACACCTAAGTTGAGCGATTAGAGCGTTGTAAAGTAGTTCTTTGCTTAGGAATAAGCTATCCGTTGCTAAGTATCTTTAAGATGCATAGGGTTCACTCAAAAACAACTTCCGATTTTGATAAACGTCTTTTCACATTTATAAAATTAAAAACACTCACAGTAACTCTGCTATGGTTGCGTTTTTTAACTTTATCTATGCACAAAATCTTATTTCTAAATTATAGAACTTATTTCTGAGTAAACCTTGGTTTCCATTAATAACCACATGTTTATTGCACATTATAAAACCTACCAAAATATATATTTACCCCTAAACCCAATAACAGCCTATAACAACATGCCGTTAACTATTTACTGCTAATTTATTTTACTGTTAAATTTGGTAACAATCGTTTTTTTTTTTTTTCTTTACACAGCGAACAAATTAGTATTAATTCAAACAACAACTATTAACATGGTACAGGGTAAACTTTTATATGACCATAATATCGCAAGTCGCAGTGCGACT
>JAUXEM010000300.1 GCA_030620515.1 Salinivirgaceae bacterium | reverse complement strand
CTAATTGGTTTTTTAATTTATTCCGTTCTTAAGCTTTTTACGGGATTTGAAATACCAGCCTTAACTGCTTGAAAACTTATAGTTAAAAACGCTGTTAATAATGCAATAACCGACGCTATAATAAATAAATCCCAACTAGTATTTATACGATATGTGAAATTTTGTAACCATTGATTCATTGCGTACCAAGCAATTGGAACAGCAATAAGAGTAGATAAAAAAACCAACTTTACAAAATCTTTTGATAACATAGATACGATATTACCGACAGAAGCGCCTAACACCTTCCTTACTCCAATTTCGTGCACACGCTGTCTTGTTGTATAAGCAGCTAATCCTAATAAACCAATACAAGCAATAAAAATGGTTATAAAAGAGAAAAATGTGAATACTTTTCTTGAAGTACGCTCAACTTGATATTGATTTTCAATCGTTTCATCTAAAAACTGAAACGTTAAAGGTTTGTCGGCTACAAATTTTTTCCAAACAACTTCGATTTCACTTAAAGCTTTATCAAAAGAACCTCCTTCTATATGAACTGCTGTTAACCCCATAACATTGTTGAATCGAGATGCATTAGTAAAAGCTAAAGGTGTTATAGGCTCGTGAAGAGATTGATAATGAAAATCCTTAACCACACCAATTACTGTATAGGTATAGCTAGAACCGTCTGGAGCGTTCAAAAATTGAGAAGGCGTTACCAATCTTTTTCCAATAGGATCTTTTAAATCTAGTTCGCTAACGGCTTTTTCATTAAGCACTACGGCTAAAGAATCTGTAGGAAAATCTTTAGAGAAAAAACGCCCATCGATTAATTCTAGGCTTAAAGTTTTAGCATATTCATCATCAACAATTATACCTCTACCAGTAATCTGTTCATTTTGATTATCTACACTTGCCCAACTTACGCCAAAATAATTCTCTTGACCTGGAAGAGCTGTAGCACCAGATAAATTTGCGACACCATTGATATTTCTTATTTCGTTTTTAAATGCTCTCGTGTTTTCACCTAAAAGATCGGTACGCTCAATAATAACTGTTTGTTCTTTGTTAAAACCCAATCGCTCATTGGTCATAAAGTCCATTTGCCGGTTTACAACAAGCGTGCATATTATTAGAATTACCGAAATAGCAAATTGAAAGACAACTAGTCCACTGCGTAGTGAACGGCCCTGTTTACCCGACTTGAATTTACCTCTTAATACATCAATTGGGTTAAAAGAAGAAAGCACAAAAGCTGGATAAACTCCTGCTAAAACGCCAGTTATACACGTGAATGTAATGAGTAATAAAACAGAATTAACGTTTAATAATGAGTATAACGAAAAAGCTTTGCCCGAAATATCATTAAAAGTCGGAACCAATAATGCAAAAATCCCTACTGCTACGAACATCGCTAGAATACTTATAAGAAATGATTCAGCAAGAAATTGAATTATTAAAGATCTTTTTTCCGATCCAAATGTTTTACGAATACCAACCTCTTTGGCTCTTTCAGAGGATCTTGCCGTAGATAAGTTGATGAAATTTACACAAGCAATAAACAATATAAAAAAGGCTACTAGCGCAAAAATATAAAGCGTTGTAGCATTGCCATTTGCCTTGAATTCGTTATCTATATGGGAAGTAAGATAGATATCTTGCAATGGTTGTAAATAGTAAGTGTAACCATTGCCTTCACTCATAAATTTATCTACAGACATAGAGTATTGTCTTTGGATATGACCTGCTGCGAATTTTCTAATTATTCCTGGCATTGCTGCTTCTACTTTTTCAGGTGAGGCATTTTCATTAAGTTGAAAATAGGTATAAGCATCAAACCCAATATAATTTTCCTGTTCAAAATTGTCATTACCATTGGTGGTCATAATCGCATTAAAAGTAAAATGTGAGTTTTCTGGCCAATCTTCATAAACAGCAGTAACTTCTATGGGTTGAATGTTATTTCCTTCGGGTTTTAACACTTTACCAACTGCTTGATTAGCAGCTCCAAAATATTTTATAGCTGTCGTTTCGTTTAATACTACAGAATTTGGTTTGGTTAAAGCTTCTTTTTCAGATCCATAAAGAATTTTCGAATCGAAAATTTCAAAAAAAGTAGGGTCGGCAAAAAAGACATTGGATTCCTCAAATTTCTTGTCTTCATATTGAATTTGAAACGTACCATTATTGAAAAAATTGAATATTCGTACTACTTCAGATACTTCTGGTAATTCTTGTTTTACGGTATTAGCATACGAATGAGGAATAATAGCATACGATGATTCTCTAGTTGGATATTTCCGCTTTACTACCATTCGGTAAACATTATCAGCATCATTTCTCCATGAATCAACACTACGCTCACTATTTATAAACAGAATGATAAGAAGACATATGGCAGCTCCAAGTGCTAAACCAAAGATGTTGATAAAAGCATAAGTCTTTCTTTTTAAAAGATTCCTCCAAGCGATTTTTAGATAACTTCTTATCATAACTAATTGTTTTTTTAAATTTATTCTGTTCTTAAACTATTAACCGGATTGGACACTGCGGCTCTAATAGCCTGAAAACTTAAGGTTATAAGTGCTACGATTAATGATATAATTCCTGTTGCTGCAAAAATCCACCAGCTAAGGTCAATCCTAAAGGCAAAATCCTGTAACCACTGATTCATAAACCAATATGCTATTGGTGTTGCAATTAAGAAAGCAATCAATACTAGCCTCACGAAATCTGTAGATAACATCCTTACAATATTACTAACTGATGCTCCCAATACTTTTCGAACACCTATCTCTTTGGTACGTTGTTCAGCTATATAAGTAGCTAGACCTAATAAGCCAAGGCAGGCAATGATTATGGCTAAAATCGCAAATGTTATTGCGACGCTACCTACGCGTTGTTCTTGGCGATACATATTATCAAAAGACTCATCTAAAAATGAATAGTCAAAAGGCATTCCTAGAGCTACTGCTTTATATTTATCCTGTATAATATCTACTAAACCGGGAACATCATTTGTATTAAACCTATAAGCACTCCGCACACTATTATTTCCTAATACCATACTTAAAGCTCCTACATTTTGTTTTAGTGATTCAAAATTAAAATTCTTAATAACTCCAATAACGTGATAGATGGAAATATTTCCATTACCGTCAGAGCTATACATATTTTTACCCACTGGATCATCTAAACCAGCTAATTTCGCTGCTGTTTCATTGATGATAATTGCAGTTGAATCT
>JAUXEM010000281.1 GCA_030620515.1 Salinivirgaceae bacterium | reverse complement strand
TAAATCGGTAGATATTATACTTGCAAAGCTAAAGTTTATGCTTTTTGATGAGGTAAACACTTCTTCAATTACCGTTGTTGATGTTTCACTGGTGCTTGTAAACTGTATTTTATCTCCTGCATTGTAGTCCATTCCAACATTAGAGTTTGCACTCTTGCTAGTAAGGTTTAACATTAACACATCGCTTGACATCAGTGTTTTTTCTACGCTGGTATTGATATTTTTTACTGTTATCTGCTCAGTAGTTCCCGTAAACTCAACGGTGTAAACATCTGGTGCAGGTTCGGCTACGCTAAATCCGGTATAAATGGCTGTTCTGCCATCAACAGATAGAGTGATGTCAACTGCACCTGCAGCTAAAGTAGGCACTTGACAAACCACTTGTGTGTTGTTTGCACTTGAAACGCTTGCAAGGGTACTTCCAAATTTCACTTCCACAGCATTAGCATCGGTTCCAAAGCCCTCCCCTGTTAAGGTGATGCTTAAACCTGGTTCTTGGCTACTCTTATCGGTTGATATTATGCTGGCAAATTCAAAAGCCAATGTTTTTGATGCGGTAAATACTTCTTCCAATACCGTTGTTGATGTTCCACTTGTGGTAGTAAACTGTAGTTTGTCGCCTGTTTTGTACTGCATTTCAATATTGGCTGCAAGGGCTAAACCACTTTTAAGACTACCAGCTGTACTTAGCAAGCTAATTTCTGGCGAACCTAATGTTTCACCTATTACGCTGAGTTTTCCGCTACCTGCAAGCTGTTTATTATTATAAACACCAAATACATAACTTCCTTTGGCTAGTCCGTTTACATTAAACAAAACCTCGCCCTGCGGAATTTCTTGCTTAAATGATGCAACCATACGGCCATCAATGCTACTTATTTGCATATTAACTGAACCCGGCTCTGGGTTATTGAAACTAACCGTAGTACTACCCGATGTTGGGTTAGGATAGATATTCAAACTCTTGGCTGCATTTTCTGCTATGCCATTTTCTAAATCTTTTAACACCAAGACACCAGTAGCTTCCAATGTTTTTTCTTCGTTGGTATTAAGGTTTTTAACCTTTACTTGTTCAGTTGTTCCTGAAAACTGCACGTTGTAATCTTGGGCAAACACTTGTGTACCTACCAAGGCAACAAACGCCGCTAAAGCGAGTTTCTTAAAATTCATAATGATAAATAGTTTTAAAATAGTAGTTTCTTTTTATTTCAGTTAGAGTTAAGTAAATTGATTTCCTTATCATTTTTTTAATCTAGCTAATTAATTTTTCGTAAAAATTGCATACTTATTGAATGTATTATTCAATAAGTAATAGGATTTTATTAATACTGTTCACCTTGTTTATTTGGGGGTTAAAGATAGCCGATTGGCCTTCTCGAAAAAGAGACAATACGCGATGTATGCTAATTAATATATGAGCGTAGCCTAAAATGAACTGAACGTAGCCTATGAATATATGAGCGTAATGAAGAATGAGCTAAAAAGCTGTGTATTATTGTAAAATAATACCAATTATCATTCAAAATGCTTCTTAAAAATAAAGCCGCTTTGAATGTATGCCGAAGTTAATTCGGCACAGGTTAGCGGCATTAACTTCCGAAGCAAGTTCGGAACAAGCTATTGTAATAATTAATTACCTTCATTTTTATTGATTTGTCATTCTCTTTTCAATAATATTAGTAAGTTCATCATTTTTAATATCCATATTGTATCCATATTCAGAAAGCCAACTTTTGCCTTTATGTTGATAGAACATGATTACATCTGGTATTACACTTACATATAATCTTGCTAAATGTCTAACCTTTGGTAAAGCAGTAAGTTCCCTGTCAGTAGTAGCAAGATCGAAAAACGAGTTATCAAGACGTTCAATAATAGATTGCGTATTATAAATATCAGCTAATGATTTCGCCAATTCGAATTTTGCTTTATCATTTACACCTGAGTTCAGGAATGTCTGATATGCTGTTGAGCGAAGCATTGGCATTTGCATTCCTTGCCATATATTTAAATCATGACCATAAAGCATCTCCCAGTCTGTGGTGTTCTGATTCTTTAAACTGTCTATTTCATGAATTAAACTAGTATGATAATCAAAGATTGATTCAATCCTCCTATGATTATATTCCATTTCAGAGGCAATATGTTGTAATGATATTTTTAGAGTTTCATCTTTATTTCGTGATGCTCTATATTCAGTAAGCAAAAAAGCGAAAAATACACTTGTAAAAATCAAGACTGCTTCAATTAAGTGTTTGCTAATACTTTGTCCAATTTTTAATTTATTTTTTTTATTCTTTGTCATAATTCAAATCTGTATTTTGTTAAGAATATATTTTTTACTATTTCAAATAATCAAATGTATTAATCATTTTGTATTTTGCACTTCTGCTAAAAAAATCTCTAAAAAACGCAGTATGAGCAGCTCCCATTAATATAAAAACTCTATCATCTTTTCTTAATTGAATTCTATTCAAATTAGTAAACATTCTTAAATTTCTTTGATAGAACTTTGTTGCTTCATCTGCTCCTTCAAATCCTTTTTCTGTACCTGTATGTGTCAGTATATCCGCATTTATTTCTATTAAAAAATCTAAATACTTTTTGTGATTTGTTAATTTTAGTTTCTCTAATAAATTAAGACTATCCATATTAACATCTATTTCTGGGTAAAGCTTAAAAGGGTTTTGATAAAATTTATTGTACCACAGTGAATCTACCGAATTTTTAATTTCATTCCCAATCATATAGTTATAACCCATTTTGTGATCAACACCATATATCCTTTCAGTACCACTTATACGTCCTAATTCATAAGCAAGTAGTTCTATCTCTGATGGGTTTTTAAAAGTCATTGATGGGTTTTTTAAATAGTTTTCATACTCTGTTTTCAGTTGATCATCAAATTCAGGAACTCTTTCAACTAAAATTACAGTAGGTTTAAAATCAGATAACTTTTTAGCAATTTCATGAATCATTTTTATATTTTTTTTATAATTTTCGTCAAATTCTGTTGAAATTGCGTCATATGTAAAACCCATGTGAAATGTTCCTAAGTTTAATACTTCAATTTTATTTTTTATTTCAGTTTTCAAGTGATTGCTCTGTAAAACTAAAGGTTCCTGTTTTTTTTCTTGCTTACAAGAGATAAAAAATGCTATACCTATCAATATTGCTACTATTTTTGTTTTCATTAGTTTAAATTTTTTGTTTATTTTTAATATTGCCTATCATACGGCCATTGATGCTACTTACTTGCATACTAACTGAGCCTAGCTCTGGGTTATTGAAACTAACCGTAGTACTACCCGATGTTATCCTCGTTTATCTGCGTGTCAAAGATAGCCGATTAGCCTTTTTGAAAAAGTGACAATACGCGATGTATGCCTATCAATATATGAGCGTAGCCTAAAATGAACTGAACGTAGCCTATGAATATATGAGCGTAATGAGGAATGCGTTGAAAAGCTGTGTATTATTGTAAAATAATACCGATTATCATTCAAAGTACACCTTTCAATATTTCCGTCGCATGCTAAATTTTACATTTCAAATAAACTAGCTGCTTGCGACGGTTTTATTTTTTTGTTACATACTCGGGGTTGCACCCCGAGCTACTATTATTAAAGCCCTTCAGGCTTCAGAAAAAAACATAGGGGTTCAAATCCCGCTTTGGGCAAAAAAAAACTCCCCCCTACAAATAGTAAGCGG
>JAUXEM010000167.1 GCA_030620515.1 Salinivirgaceae bacterium | reverse complement strand
TAATCGATTTAATTTCTGCTTTAGGCCTTTCTATAGTAAATCTATAAGTAGGACTTGTCCAAGCCCAATCTTTTAGAACAGTTCTTTGAGAAGCACTAGGTTTTTCTCCTCTCATCATCTGTAAAGGAATATAAAACTTTTCTTTTTTACCGTCATTATATTCAACCTCAATATCTAAAGGCATTGGCATAAGGGCAACACGCTCTAAACCAACAATTGTGGTATTGTCTTTTCCTTCAAAAAACCCTCTAATCCCGTAGTCAATAGTATTAGTAGTTTGAGTAAAGTCCATTAAATACCAATCTAATTCTAAACCAGAAATTTTTTCGGCTGAACGTATAATGTCATTAGGTGTTGGATGTTTGAAATGAAAATCGGTATAATATTTTTTAAGTGTTTGTTTTAAATTATCTTCTCCAATTACATAACCTAATTGTGTTAAAAACACTGAACCCTTACTGTAAGCAGAAGTACCATACGACCTATTAAACTCATAACGATCAGCATGTGTTGATAAAGGCTGTTCTTTTCCAGACAAAGCTAATTTGATATAGTTTTTATAAGCTCCTTCAGTTGGATGAGTTTTGTGTCGTTTCATGATGTCATTTACTGCTAAAGCGCTAATGTAACTTGTGAACCCTTCGTCCATCCACCCGTGTTTAACCTCGTTAGTCGCCAATAAAAACTGAAACCAAGTATGTGCCATTTCATGCGCAGTAACACCAAACAAACTATTAAAACTACGATTTCCAGTAATAAGGGTACACATTGCATATTCCATTCCTCCATCACCTCCTTGAATTACCGAATATTGCTTGTATGGATACTCACCAACATTATCACTAAAATATTGCATCAGCTTTACGGTTTTAGACTGTAGCTTTTTCCAGTTATCTTTTTTATCAGAATCTAGTGAATTCTTATAGAAGAAATGAAGCATTGGTCCATCAGGAACTTGTTTTTTGTCATGAATATAATCAGAATCGGCAGCCCAAGTAAAATCATGAACATTTGGAGCAACGAAATGCCATGTTAATTTATCTTCTTTTGTTTGTTTTACTTTGTTACTTTCGTATCCATGACCAATTTCATTTGGGTTTTGTAGATAGCCAGTTCCGCCAATTACATAATCTTTATCAATAGTAAGTTTCACATCAAAATCTCCCCAAACACCATGAAATTCGCGAGCGATATAAGGATCAGCATGCCAACCTTCAAAATCATATTCAGCCATTTTAGGATACCATTGCGCCATTGACAATGCAACCCCTTCTTTATTATTTCTTCCAGAACGACGAATTTGAATTGGCACTTGAGCATCAAAGTCCATTGTAAATGTTACAGAATCTCCTGGTTGAATAGATTCTGCTAAATTAACCTCCAAGATAGTACCAACAGTTTCGTAAGTTATCGCCTTTCCATTTTGGAATAGCGAATTAACTTTTATATATCCTATTTCACTTGGCTTTAGTTTACTTATTCTATCTTCAACACGACCGTCTGGATCTAAAATTGCACGAGACCTTACGTCCATTTCGCTTCCTGGTTGAAACGCATTGAAGTATAAATGATAAAAAACTCTAGTTAAAACATCGGGAGAATTATTGGTATATACAAGTGTTTGTTTCCCCTTATATTGATATGTTTCGACATTCATATCAATTTCCATTTTATAATCTACATGTTGCTGCCAATAACCTGTATTTGATACGTTTTTATAAGCAGAGCTCTTCCATGAAGACATAGATAAAAGGATGCAGATTGAGAAGAACAGTATTTTTTTCATGTGTTTATATTTATTGTTTTTCAAAAGTCACATGCTGTTCGCTATTAATCATCTCGTTGAGTGAAAAAGCTTTTAACATGCTCGTTTCATGTATTTGTATTTATTGGTATTCAAAAATTTGTTCACACATAAAAACCTCTTTTAGCCGAACGCCTTTATCGGTATGCTGAACAGTTATTATTTCGTTGTGTGCATCGTGCTCTAAAAACAAATAATAATTTTTATCGGCAGCAATGTTTAAAAAGTGTTCTTTTTCGTTTAGTGTTAATAACGGTCTTGTGTCGTAACCCATAACAAAAGGTATTGGCAAATGCCCTGCTGTTGGTAACAAATCGGCCATAAAACAAATTGTTTTTCCGTTATATTGAATCATTGGAATCATTTGTTTATCAGTATGCCCATTTGCGAAGAAAATATCGAAACCTAACTCTGAATTCATTAAAGTGTCTCCAACAGGAATAGAGGTGAATTTAAGCTGACCACTTTCTTCCATTGGTAAAATATTTTCTTTTAAAAAGGAGGCTCTTTCACGTTTATTAGGCTTTGTCGCCCAAGACCAATGATCTTGATTGCTCCAAAAACGAGCGTTTTTAAAAGCTGGTTCATATCCTGTTTTATTATTATTCCATTGAACGCTTCCACCACAATGATCAAAATGTAAATGCGTCATAAACACGTCGGTAATATCATCTCTACAAAACCCATGTTTTTTTAGAGAACTATCTATTGTGTCATTTCCCCACAGATAATAATATCCAAAAAACTTATCACTTTGTTTGTTTCCCATTCCTGTATCAATCAAAATTAAGCGATCACCATCTTCAATTAACAAACAACGTGCCGCAATATCTATCATGTTATTGCTATCGGCAGGATTTGTTTTTTGCCATAATGATTTAGGAACAACACCAAACATTGCGCCACCATCAAGCTTAAAATTTCCAGAATTTATAGGGAATAATTTCATAAAACGAGCAAAATTAATAAAAGGCTAGTAATTAAAGCTATAGATTAAGAATAAATTGTGATTTTATGTTTTGTTAAAAAAAGTCTATTTTAGGTGAAAAATTAAGTATTTGAAAACACTAACTCGAAGCCTAACCTTAACATCCGCCATAGCAATTAGTATTGGAGGAATGCTAGGAAGTGGAATTTTTGTGCTCCCGGGAATTGCTGCGTCAAAAACAGGCTCTTCAGTTTGGCTAGCTTATTTACTAGCAGCAATTTGTATTTTACCAGCAGCCTTATCAAAATCTGAATTAGCTACAGCAATGCCATCTTCAGGAGGTACTTATGTTTTTATTGAGCGTACATTTGGACCTATTTTTGGAACCATTGCCGGTATAGGGCTTTGGCTATCACTTTTGTTAAAGAGTTCTTTTGCGTTAATTGGTTTTGGAGTTTATCTTACCGTTTTAGTAAATATTAACGAAGGATTTACAAAATACGTAGCCTTATTTTTTCTTACTATCATATTGTTTTTAAATATTTTTGGAGTAAAAAAAGTAGGAAAAGTTCAAATTGTAATAGTTAGTATTAGTTTAATATGCTTAATTCTTGTTTTGATTTTTGGGATACCAAATGTAAATCCCGAACTATTGAAACCTGTTTTTACAAACGGAAACATTGGGCTTGTATCTACAGTTGCTTTTGTATATATATCATACGCAGGAGTGACAAAAATCGCAGCGATTGCGGGAGAAATAAAAAATCCAAATAAAAACCTTCCTAGGGCAATGTTAATCTCTCTTTTTATTATGGCAATTATTTATGTTTCTGTAGCATTTATTTTAGTTGGAAATATTCCTCATAATGAACTAGAAACAGATCTGAAACCTATATACACAATAGCTAATTTATTAGGAGGAACTTATGTTGGATATTTTGCAGCTGGTATTGGCGTTATTACTTTGGTCTCTATGGCAAACTCTGGCGTGTTAGCTGCCTCAAGGTTTCCTTTTGCGATGGCTTTGGATAAATTATTACCAAGTTACATGGCAAAAATTCATTCAAAATTTTTAACACCAGTCTCAACTATTATTTTGACTTGTGTTGTTATGTCATTTGCTATTTTATTTCTAGATGTTGAAAAAATAGCAAAGTTAGCAAGTGCCTTTATGGTTATGATGTTCATTTCTGTTAATGCATGTGTAATAGTTTTAAGAGAGACAGGAACCCAATGGTATAATCCGCCGTATCGCTCTCCTTTTTATCCATTTGTACAATTGTTTGGAATTATAAGTGGAATTATATTATTAGTGTTTTTAGGAATGATGCCTCTTTTAGCAATTTTATCAATAATTGTTTTTGGATTTATTGTTTACTTTAAATACGGCATAAAAACAGCCAGGACAGGAATTTTAAGAAAATATGGTCATCGTCCTGCGCTATATTTATTGTATAAAAAGAAAAATAAAGAAAAGAAAGAAAGTGAAAACAACTCAAACCTGAATACAACTTTTTTAGATGGTGATTTAATACATGAGGCAGGAGTGGTTGTACCTTTGTTGGGTAATGAAAATTCTCCAGAAATGCTCATTGAAATTGGAGCTGCGATAAATAAAAGAAAACAACTTCAAGCGGTCAATATAACCGAAGTTCCAAATCAAACATTTTTAGATGCCTTTATGGAAGATAATCCAAAAATCAATTCTCTATCTCGACGAATTTCCGGTCTAGCTAAAGCTAAAGATATTAATATTGATTTTGAAGCTGTTGTCACTCATGACGTTTCAGATACTATTCATGAATTAAGCGACCAAACCAATTGTGATTGGCTTGTTATGGGCTGGAACGGAAGGGCTCACAGCGGTATTTTAGTAAGCAACCCAATTGGCTGGCTTGTTACACATATTAATTCTGATTTTGCTCTTTTTAAAGACAACGGGGTGCGACATATTAGCAAAATATTAGTTGCTTTACGTCCAGGAAGAAAAGATAAGAACTTTATTGCTGTAGCCGATCGTATTTGTCAATTTTATAACGCATCGCTTACTCTTCTTCATGTGGTTCCTATCCAAACAAAAAAAGAAAAGAAAGAAGAAATGAAACAAACGTCTTTACAACTTCTACAAAAAACAAACATAAAAAGTGAGGTTGTTATATTAAAATCAGACAATTCTATTGATGCTGTTTCTAAAATTTCAGCAGGATACGATTTGTTAATACTTGGAACGCCACAAAAAGATAATTGGATTAGTGTATTGTTCGGATCAGGAAAAGATAAGTTTGTCGAGAAATCAGCTTGTTCGGTATTGCGATTAACTATTAAAGATAGTTAATAGATATTATGCCCATTCTTCTTAAGAAGAATTAGTAATTTAACACCAAATTTAATTTATGCTAGAGTTAGGAGGAATCATTATTTTGGGAATACTAGCACAATGGTTTGCTTGGAAATTAAAAATCCCCGCTATTTTACCTCTTCTATTAATTGGCTTGTTGGTTGGACCTATCTCAGCCGAATTTTTATCTGCTGATGGAAAAAAATGGATAGAACCAGCATGGAACGGAAGCGAAGGCCTTTTTGTGGGCGAAAATCTTTTTTATTTTGTATCGCTTTCAATTAGCATCATCCTGTTTGAAGGAGGGTTGACACTGAAATTAAAAGAAATAAAAAACGTTGGTCCAATAGTAATAACTAAACTAATTACTTTAGGCTCATTAGTAACTTTTATAGGTGCGGCAATAGCAGTTCATTATGTTTTTAGTTTGAGCTGGGAGATTTCATTTTTATTTTCAGCATTAATTATAGTTACTGGCCCAACGGTTATTACACCTATTTTAAGAAATATTCCACTAAAAAAAGATGTGTCTGCTATTTTAAAATGGGAAGGCATTTTAATTGATCCAATTGGAGCATTAGTAGCTGTACTAGTTTTTGAATTTATTAGCGTAGGAAGTGATGGAGAATTCACCAAAACAGCTTTTGTTGAATTTGGAAAAATAGTGCTATTTGGCTCTACCTTTGGGTTTACATTTGCTCACGCTCTTAATTTTGCTATAAACAAGAAATGGATTCCACATTACCTATTAAATGTTTTTGCCCTAGCTTCAGTTTTAGGTGTTTTTGTCTTATCTGATAGCTTTGCACACGAATCTGGATTACTCGCTGTTGTGGTAATGGGAATGGTATTAGGTAATTCAAAATCGGAATACTTAAAAGAACTTCTCTATTTTAAAGAATCTTTAAGCATTCTGCTCATTTCTATCTTATTTATATTGCTTTCGGCAAATATAGACATGGAAGAATTGTGGCTTATTTATAACTGGAAAACCGTAATTCTTTTTGCTATTGTAGTTTTTGCTTTGCGCCCAATAGGCGTGTTTTTAAGCACATGGAATTCCAGTTTAAAATTAAATGAAAAACTATTTATTAGCTGGGTTGGACCAAGAGGAATTGTTGCTGCAGGAATCGCTTCTTTATTTGGAATAAAATTAGTAGCCAATGGCGTAGCTGGTGCAGAATATATTACACCTTTAGTATTCATGATTGTACTAGGAACTGTTATCCTTAGCGCAACAACGGCGAGGTTGTTTGCAAGAATTGTAGGAGTGTTCCTAAAAAAATCTGATGGTATATTAATTTTAGGAGCTTCAGATGTGTCAAGACTAATTGCGCATTATTTAGAAAAAAATGACAGACACGTAGTATTAATTGATAGCAATCATACAAATATTTCAAAAGCAAAAGAGGAGGGATTGGAGGCTATTACCACCAATATTTATTCAGATGCATTATCTGACAATATTGAACTAAATGATATGGGATATTTAATGGCGTTAACAGGAAGCTCTGATATTAATAAGTATGCAACTAACAAATTGAGAAACCAATTTGGCGAAAATGGCACTTATAGATTAGTGACAGAGGAAGAAATGCTTGATCCAACCAACAATCCAAAAGAAGGGTTGTTTTCTCATACAGATGATTTTGCCCTACTTACAAAAACATCAAAGGAATATCCAGCCATACATGAGATTGAAATAAATGATAAAATACAATATGAAAAAATAATTGAAAAAACCATAACAGATAAAAACACCATTCCAATATTTTTAAAGAACACAAATGGAGAATTGACAATTATTTCATCTTATAGTAAAGAGGTTGAAAAAATAGAAAAAGGATTTCAACTAGTATATTTAGGAAAACCACTAGAAGAATTATCATGAAATTGATTTAACATTAAAATATTAAAGTTATGAAGCTACAAAAAGCCTTATTAATCTTACTAGTAATTATTGGTATTGTAATGATTTATTTAGGAGTAAAAGCAAATTTGCCACCACCAGCTTTAACTGGAGTAGGATTTTTTATTATAGCATATTTGCTGAACCAAAAAGGAAATTAATAAATCTGTTTTCTACTTAATCATTAAGTTTCAAAACAGCCATAAAGGCTTGTTGAGGGATTTCAACATTCCCAACTTGACGCATTCGCATTTTACCTTTCTTTTGTTTTTCTAGAAGTTTACGTTTACGCGAAATATCTCCACCATAACATTTTGCAGTTACATCTTTACGCAAAGCTTTTATAGTTTCTCTTGAAATAATCTTTGCTCCAATTGCCGCTTGTATTGGCACATCAAATTGATGTCGTGGAATTAACTCCCTAAGTTTTGAACACATTTTTTTTCCGATGTCATGAGCATTATCTGCATGTATTAATGCTGAAAGCGCATCGACAGGTTGAGAATTCAATAAAATATCAACACGAACTAATTTTGACGTTCTCATTCCAATTGGATGATAATCGAAAGAAGCATATCCTTTGGACACTGTCTTTAAACGGTCGTAAAAATCAAAAACAATTTCTGCTAAAGGCATATCAAAAGTTAACTCAACACGCTCGGTTGTTAGATATGTTTGGTTTGTTATAACGCCACGTTTATCAATACACAAGCTCATAACATTTCCAACAAAGTCCGATTTAGTAATTATAGACGCTTTAATGTAAGGCTCTTCGACACGCTCCAACCCAGAAGGATCAGGCAAATCGGTAGGATTATTAACTATAATTGGTGTATCTGGATGCTTTCTAGTAAACGCATGATAACTTACATTGGGCACAGTTGTAATAACTGTCATATTATATTCTCTTTCAAGACGTTCTTGAATAATTTCAAGGTGTAACATACCTAAAAACCCACAACGAAAACCAAAACCTAAAGCAGCCGAACTTTCAGGCTGAAAAACTAAAGACGCATCATTAAGCTGAAGCTTTTCCATTGAGTAGCGAAGCTCTTCATAATCATCTGTATCTACAGGATAAATTCCTGCAAAAACCATAGGTTTTACATCTTCAAACCCTT
>JAUXEM010000032.1 GCA_030620515.1 Salinivirgaceae bacterium | reverse complement strand
TTTTGTGGGGAGAGAAGGATTCGAACCTTCGAAGTCGTAAGACAACAGAGTTACAGTCTGTCCCAGTTGGCCACTTTGGTATCTCCCCAGTGTATTATCTCAAAATTGATGAGCCGGTAGGCGGATTCGAACCGTCGACCTGCTGATTACAAATCAGCTGCTCTGACCAACTGAGCTATACCGGCATCATTTTAAAGAACGTTGCATTTAACCGCTCAAAACGGTTGGCAAATGTATGAAATTATTTTATTAAATCACAAAAAAGATTTTTATTTTTATTTTTTATAATCCTCGTTGCTTTTCTTTCGTCTTTTTAAGCTGTTTTCTAATGGCTTCAGTAGCCAAATCTGTTGCCTGCTCGAAAGATCTAGCTTGCCTTTTCGAGTATAGGTCATTACCTGGGATTTCTAATTTAATATCGGCAACTTTATTTTCAAGAGTCGTAGACTTATCTAATCTTAATGTAATTTCTGCTGCTAGAATATGGTCATAATATTGCCCAAGCTTTTTTACTTTTGTTTCAATAAAACTTTGCAATTTCTCATCAGCATCAAATCTTAACGAATGAATTTTAATATCCATAATTACCTCCTGTTTTTTAAGCTCTTGGATGAGCTTGGTTATATACTATTTTTAACTTTTCGAAAGATGTATGTGTATATATTTGCGTGGCCGATAAATTTGCATGTCCTAAAATCTCTTTTATGGCATTTATATCGGCACCATTATTTAGCATCTGAGTAGCGAATGTATGTCTTAATACATGTGGGCTTCTTTTTTCGAGAGTTGTGACTGTTCCAAGATATTTTTTTACAGTCCGATATATTAATGTGTCATTAGATTGATTCCCATCTTTTGTAATTATTAAGTAATCGTGATTACAATCAAAAGCATTCCGTTCATTAATAAAAGCTTTAAATTCGAAATCAAGTTCACGTCCGAATGGTATTAACCTTTCCTTATTGCGTTTACCAAGCACTTTAATTTGAGCATAGTAAAAATCAATATTAGAAATTGTAAGGCCAACCAATTCGCTTAAGCGAATTCCAGTACAATAAAACAATAGTAAAATTAGTTTATCTCTTCTGCCTATAAATGTATCTGAAAAAACTAAATGGTCGAATAGCTTGTTCATTGAAGCTTGACTCACAAAATTTGGCAATGGCTTACTCATTTTGGGTAATACCACTTTATGAGTTGGAATATCATCTATTAATTGTTCCCTATACTGAAACTTATAGAAACTCTTTAATGTAGTGATTTTCCGATTAACTGATCTTGCGGCAATTCCACTCTCCATTAAAAAAACAATCCACCTACGAATGACATGATGGTCACTTGTAAGTGGATCAAAGTTTTCAATTTCTTTATTACCAAATGCTACAAATTGCTCTAAATCACTTTTGTAAGAGCGAATTGTGTGTTCCGAATATCGTTTCTCATTTGAGAGATACTTGAGAAAGGCATTTATATACATAGGCTTTCAAATGCATGCATCTCAATGGGGAACAAAATTCCTAAAAAATTAATTCTACTAAACTAATTCTTCTTTATTGTGCAGCTCTTGTATATATACGGCTTTAATCATCTGTTCGCGGTTAACTACAGAAGGTTTTCTGTAAACCTGCCTGGCTCTTAATTCTTTAATTACGCCAGTCTTTTCAAACTTTCTTTTAAACTTTTTTAAAGCCCTATCTATATTCTCACCTTCTTTTACTGGTATAACAATCATATTGCTAAAATTTTATCATCTATTAAAAACAAGGCTGCAAATTTAGAACATTGAAATACATTAACAAATTTTATATTAGTTTTTTTTTACTTTTTTTTTAGTGGCTTACTAAGTTATGTTATTTTACCTTTAAAACAAATCAAAATTTGAATTGTTTTAGTGATAAGAGGATATAATTATTTCTATTAATACATACTACGTTAAAGCGTTTTGTAGCACCTAATTCAATCACTTAAATTTTTAAAAAAAAAGTTACTTTCAATCAAGATGCTTTTCGTTTTTTAATTACTTTTCTTCTAAATAACTAATGCTTTTTTTAGTTTTTTTGATACATTGCTAAAAGGTATTGCATCAATTATGGCAATCATTGCAATTAATCCCCAATATGCTTCTTTATTATTACGCCATAATTAAATTGTTAAAGTCAAGAATAAAAATTGGAATTCCAATAATAGCAACAACAATTAAACATACTGCTTATCTGCTTGACATTGGAATAGTTTTACTATTGTAATATGTTGATATAATGCACATTGCATTTGAGTACAGTGTATTATGGATGAGCGAAGCAAATAAGCAGTGTAAATATTTTTGGTATGACCTCAAGACTCAGTTTGTTAAATTATTTGTTTAGTACAGCAATACAAAAATGAACTACACCACTGCAATCGGACGGCATATCAATTAAGGTACTATCCTTAATATGCATTTAGACCAATGGACTTGGAAACTTTTTCAAAAATTAATTCATTTACAAACATAATTTTATAGTATGATAAGCAAAGTGTTAATTGCTTTTTGAAAAGTTTATGAATTATTCAGGTTTGTTCGTAACTAAATATAAGGATTAACCAATTTCAAAACCTATATTTACAACAAATAATGTTACAAAAACCAATCGTATAATATAATGCAAGCGTCAAAAAATGTTCATGAATTAGAATTTTCATCTATACCTAAACTTTTATGGAAATACTTTTTACCAGCATTTACAGGTGTAATAATATATTCGTTATATAATATTGTAGACAGGATTTTTATTGGTCAAGGTGTTGGAGCATATGCCTTGACAGGCTTGAGTGCTGTATTTCCGGTTATGCTAATTATTATGGCTTTTGGAATGCTAGTTGGAATGGGTGCAGGAGTGCGAATTTCAATTAACCTGGGAAAAAAAGATTTTAAGCGTGCTGAGTTGGTTTTAGGCAATGCAGTTATATTAATAATTATTGTATCAGTTTTAGTTACCGGAATTGGTTTTGCAATTAAGAACCCTATGCTTAAATTATTTGGTGCAAGTGAAACAACTATAGGCTTTGCCAATGACTACTTAAATATAATCCTATTTGGTACTCTTTTTAACACCCTTGGATTTTCATTAAATAATATGATACGCTCTGAGGGTAATGCGAAAATTGCTATGTATTCAATGCTTATAAGTGCTGGTTCAAATATTATTTTGGATCCTATATTTATTTTTGGTTTAGATATGGGTGTAAAAGGTGCTGCTTATGCAACTATAATATCCATGTTTATTCTTTGCATATGGGTACTAGCACATTTCAATAGCTCAAGATCTATTATTAAGTTAAAATTGGCTAATTTAAAACTTGTTCCTGAAATAGTATGGTATATTATTACCATAGGATTTGCCCCTTTTGCTATGCAAATAGCATCATGTTTTGTTCAAGGCGTATTGAATACACAACTAATTAAATATGGTGGAGACTTAGCTGTTGGAGCCATGGGTATAATAAATAGTGTTGCCATGTTTTTAGTAATGTCGATAATTGCAATAAATATGGCGGCTCAACCAATTATTAGCTTTAACTATGGAGCAAAAATATATAAGCGTGTAAAGGAGACTTTAATTTTATGCATAAAAGTAGCTACATTTATTTCCATAGTAGGTTGGGTAATTGTTGAATTATTTCCAGAAACCATTGTAAAAGCTTTCAATTCAGATAATGAGGAGCTGCTTACTATTGGGAAAAGGGGATTGCGCGTTTTTCTATTAGCACTCCCAATTATTGGTTTTCAGATAATTGTTAGCAATCACTTTCAAGCTATAGGTAAGGCTAAAATTGCGGCATTATTGTCATTACTTCGGCAAGTTTTATTACTTATTCCTGCAATTTTAATAGTTCCAAATTTTTGGGGTTTAAATGGAGTTTGGCTATCGGTACCTATTTGCGATTCAATTTCGGCTATAACTGTTGCTTCTTTCTTGTTTTATGAATTAAGAAGACTTAATCGTCTTATAGCCAATTGATATTTTCAACAATTACTGTACTTTCAAATAGTTTTAATTCTTTATCAAAACCAAGTATGGTTTTACTTTATAGTATGTAAGTGTATCTATTAAATTATTCTCAATTAGATTGTTTAATGAACTAAACTCACCCATAATATCTCTGTATTTAAAAATGGACTTGGTTTGTGCATAACTAATATAAGGATGCTTATTTATGGCTTTAAATTCAGCATTATTTAAATCTATTTTTCTTATGAAAGCTGTATCTACAATAAGATTTTCAGCAATTCCATTATATACACTATCATCAATTCCAAAAACTTCTTTTAATTGAACTAAGGAATGAAAGCCTCCTAGATAGTTTCGATAATTAATTATTCGTTTTGCAAAAACTGGTCCAATACCTCTAACTGTAGTAAGTAGTAATGAATCAGCTGAATTTATCTCTACCTCCTTAAATATTATATTTTCTTTAACTTTTTCAATATAATCGTCATATGATTCCCTAGCTATTTCTTGAGCTAGGGATTTTTCTTCATATTTTTTTTTAGGATTTATATCCTTAATTCTAACATATGGTTGAATTATTTTGTGCATTTTTTCTGATATACCATACACTTTCTTAAAATCGCCAGGTTTTTTAAAAACTCCTCCTGCTTTACGATAATTAATAATTGTATTCGTTTGTTTTTTAGAAAATCCCAATTGCAAGAATCCAATTTTATCTAAAGTATTTGGATCAAAAAAGAATAATTCCCCTTTTATCTTAGCTTCACTATTTGGTTTTTTTTTGATTTCAACTTGTTCTGCAATGAATTTGTCTATTTGTGTTTCAAATTCAGTGTAGTCCCAAAGCTCTTGCTTTTTGAACTCGTGATGTACTTTGGGAAATACAAATGCTAAAAGAATTATAATTAAAAGAATTAGGATTCCACGTTTTTCTCGTTGAGAATAATTAAAATATTCTTTAATAAACTTATTCATGGGTAATTGGTTTACCCAAATTTACTTTCATTTATTTAATATAGCAAATAAACGTTTAGCTTGTCAACAAAATTACTCTTGAATCTAATTACTCATGATAATAATTGTTTACTGAGGAAGCGATGCTAATATAACTTATACTAAAGTTTAATAATACCAACACCATGAAGAAAAACAATTAGTATTGAGATTGGTGCTAAGTACCTAACTAGAAAAATAAATATTTTAATAGATGTTAGCCTAATTGTACCATAGTTTGAGAGTTCGTCGGTAATAATATGACGTTTAAGTTTCCAACCTACAAAGATGGAAATAAGCATGCCTCCTAATGGTAATAATATATTAGAAGCAATAAAGTCTAGTAAGTCAAATATATTCAAACCAAAAATTCCAAAGCTACTTAATGGACCCAATGACAATGTACATAATACACCCGTTACAGTAATTAATGAGGTTGCAATAATAGTTGCTTTTGTACGAGAAATTTGTTTTTCTTCAGATAAATATGCCACAACAACCTCTAAAATTGAAATGGAAGAAGTTAAAGCAGCTACACCCAGCAGCAGAAAGAATAATATAGAAAAAAGAAATCCTCCTGGAATTTGCTCGAAGATATTTGGTAGCGTTATAAAAACCAATCCAGGTCCGGCAGCAGGCTCAGTATTAAAAGCAAATACAGCAGGGAAAATTGCTATTCCAGCCAGTAAGGCTATAATAGTATCGGCTGCAGCAACACTAATACTTGTTTTGGTTAAATTAGTATCGTTTTTAAAATACGATGCATATGTCATTAAAACACCCATACCAAGACTTAAAGTAAAAAAGGAATGCCCAAGTGCATCAATTACACATTTAGGCGTAACTTTTGAAAAATCGGGTTGAAATAAGAATTTCAATCCCTCCATTCCACCTTTGAGCGAAAGTGCAGTAATATCGAGATACAGAATAATTACAATTAACATGGGCATTAAAATTTTTGTGTATTTTTCAATACCCTTTTTAATACCTCTTATTACAATTAATGCAGTAATAGCCATGAACAAGATCTGAAATATTACAGGCTTATATGTGCTTGTACTAAAGGCTGTAAACATTTCCTCAATTTGAGCAGCATCTTTACCTGCAAAGCTGTTTTTTACGGCTAAGTATAAGTATTCTATTGTCCAACCAGCCACAGTTCCATAAAATGATAATATGAAGAAAGCTGCCAACACACCCATAACACCAATAATTTTCCAAAAACCAGATTTTGACAAACTGCGGAATGCGCCAAATACGTTTTGTGCAGCTTTGCGCCCAATAATAAATTCTGACATCATTACAGGGACTCCTATTAGTATAATAAAAACAAGATATATTATTAAAAATGCACCACCACCATTTTCACCAGCTATGTAAGGAAACTTCCAAATATTACCTAAGCCTATTGCTGAACCAGCTGCTGCAGCTATTACACCAAACTTACTTGAAAAATTATCTCTCTTTTTTTGCATTCTAATTGCTTGAAAAAGTTTTATTGTTTAGTAAAAATTAAATTGCAAGCTTCTATATATTTTTTTCAATATTCTAAAATGGGTATCCTATTCCAAAATTAAAAAGAAGATCGTTCCATATCAATGGTGTATTAAACAATACCCAACTTTCACTTCCTTTAATTGTTGGATCTTTCACTTTAATACCTGCATCAAGCCTTAAAACTGTAAATCCTAGATCGTAACGAATACCAACTCCTGTTCCCACAGCTAATTGCTTATAAAATTCATTAAACTTAAATTCGCCTCCTTTTCGTTCATCTTGTTCACTTATTGTCCATATATTACCAATATCGATAAAGTAAGCACCCTTAATTGTTCTTGTAATTCCATATCTGTATTCAATATTAAATTCCAACTTAATATCTCCATACTGATCGGGGTAAACATTTTCACTATCAGGCAATTTATAGGTTCCAGGACCTAAATCACGAGCTAACCATGCCCTCATTCCCTCTGCTCCACCAGAACTATATTGCCTTACAAATGGTATAGCTTCGGCATTACCATAAGGTATTCCGAACCCTGCAAAAGCCCTATATACTAGCGAATTACGTTGGGATATGTAATTATAAAACCTGTAGTCGATATCTGTTTTAAAAAACTGGGCATACTGTGTATTTAAAAATGTATAATAACCCCCATCAACTGTATCTTTCCAGTTTGTATTATTATTAAGTAAATATGCTAAATTACCAACGGCTTCGATACTCCATCTGAAAAAGGAATGATTATTATACTTATTCTTGTTGGCATTAATATTTGTTAAGACATACCTTGGTCCCATAATAAAATAATCCTTATAATTATTTTCCAAGTATGTTCCCTCAATGGAATCGGCAAATTCCTGTTCCATATGAGGAATTGTCACTGAACTTAGATCTATGGGATAAATAAAATGTCTAATACTTTTACTACCATTCCAATTATAACCCATATTTGCTGAAACAAGGTTACGTATATAATCTGGCTTATGGCGAATACTATATATCAAAGCAAAAGTTGTTTTGGGGTAATATTTTTTGTAAAATCTTTCCATCTTAAATGGAAGAATAAAAGATGGAGTTTCTATTCGAGCCTCTGTACCAAATTCGAAAATATTTTGTGCCTCTCGTTCTTCTTTAGCTACTTGCCGCTCATAAGATCCAGAAACCTTAAAATTAAACACCTCAGCTCCCTTAAAGAGATTTTTATGCTGATAATTCACAAAGCCTCCAAAACCAAAATTACCTTGAGTGTTTGTTGATTCAAGGTTTACTGAAAAATTCTGATAGGTAAAAGGTGTTAATCTAATTTGGCAATCAAGCAAGCTATCTTTTTCCGAGGCTTTTGTAAATGAAATATTATGTAGTCGGAATAAACGTAATGAATTAACATGATCATTTGTTTTATTTACACTATACTGGCTATATAAACTGAATGGCTCAACTAAATTAGTTTTCAGTATTGTTTTGGGTTTTACATTTTGCTCGGCAGGGTAAACAAAAAAGTTATTTTTATAACTTATAGTATCAAATGTACTATAATAATTATTTCTATTTCGAATTGTTTTTTGAGGATTGTAATCGGGGAAAATATAAATATTATTTACCCAGAATTTTTTGTGGGGTACTTTTAACACTTCAGTTCCAACACCTGCTTCCAATGCATAATCAACCTCAACAATAACAGATGCTTTATTTTGTATTGTATCAACAATATACTTGACATAATTAGAATTGAATTTAAAGTAGCCACTGTCCCTCATGGACAACACAATTCGGCTGCGTTCCTCTTTAAGTTTTTCGAGCAAGAATTTATCCCCAACTTTTAAAAGACTATTTACTGTATCAGAAAATATCAAATTGACTATGGATGAATCACGAACAATAAAATCAAGGCCACCAATAATTAATGGTTCACCAACATTAATATTGTAAGTAACTTTAGCTCTCTTTTTTGAAAGTTTTATGTTATTCTCAACTTGAGCATTATAATATGCATGATTATGCATAAAACGCATAAATTGATCGTTTGTGCGATGCATTAATACAGAATCGAAAATAACAGGTTCTTCACCAACAACTCGTCCAATCCAATTCTTCCATTTGCGTTCTTTACCCCTCTTGGAAAAATTATATGCTGATAATTGGATATGAAAAAGAAAAAAAGTTCTTCTGTTGGGTTTTTGTCGAAAATAGGATTCTACTTCCTTTTTGTCAATCTTTTTAGTGTCGATGTTTAGCTTATTTGCATGTAGCAAGTACTGCTCCTCGGTTAATAGCCTGGCAGGGCGACACCCTGTACCAAATAATAAAAATGCTACTACACTAAAAAATAGAATATATATTAATTTACTTGCCTTTGTCTGCATCGAATATTATACTACAATAGATTACAAATATAACCAAGTGAATTAATCTATGCATCATTCCACTTAAACTTTTACCTTTATACGCAAAAAAAAGCATGTTATCGAAAAATAAAATTAAGCTAATACGCTCTCTCGATCAAAAAAAGCATAGAAAAGAACATAACTTATTCATTGTTGAAGGAGAAAAGATGGTAAATGAACTTTTAACTAGTTCTTTATCGATAAGAGAGATTTATGCTACACGGGTTTATTATGAGAAAATAATAAAAAAACAATCATTAGAAATAAATCAGGTCACTGAGAAAGAATTAGGTCAAATAAGCCAACTTAAAACGCCTAATCAAACTTTAGCACTTGTGGAAATTCCAAATATTAGTACTAATGAGTGTAATACACAAAAAGGATTATATCTTGTATTAGACAATGTTCAAGATCCAGGAAACCTTGGTACCATAATTAGAACGGCTAATTGGTTTGGTGTTTCTACAATTTTTTGTTCACCCGATACTGTTGATGCATATAATTCGAAGGTGGTTCAAGCTACTATGGGAGCAATATTTACTACACAAGTTGTTTATACAGATTTAACTGAGATATTTAAAAATGCAAAAAAACATTACACTCCTATATATGGAACTAGCCTGAAAGGTGAAAATCTTTATAAAAAGACTTTATCGGAAAATGCTCTAATTGTAATGGGAAACGAATCTAAAGGAATATCTGAAAATACCTATTTACATATTGATGAAAAAATCCTAATCCCTACTTTTGTTGAAGAGAATGTCAATGTTATAGAATCTTTAAACGTAGGAATTGCTACTTCTATAGTTTTATCTGAATTCAGAAGACAAGGAGCAGAGAACAGAAAAAGGTAGCAAGGTGGAAAGGACACTAGGTTGCAGGGTAAATGGAGATTGGAACATTAACCTCGCCAAAATAGCTATTTTTTCAAAAAACTTAATATTTTAGTGGCACAATTCTCTCCGTCGATAGCTGATGATGCTATGCCACCGGCATAGCCAGCACCTTCGCCACATGGGAACAAACCTTCAATTTGAGGATGTTGAAAATTCTCGTAAGATCGCGGTATTCTTAACGGAGAACTAGTACGGCTCTCTACACCTATTAATAATGCCTCGTTAGTATAGTAACCTTTCATTTTATTACCAAATTTAGGTAAGGCTTCTTGCAGTCTGGTTCTAATATGCTTAGGCATCCATTCGTGCATTGGGGAACTGTTCAATCCTGGACGAAATGAGCTTTCAGGTAAATTTGCAGATACTCTACTTTCAACAAAATCAACAAGCCGTTGTGCAGGAGCTATCTGCCCCTTGCCTCCATTGTTAAATGCAAGTTTTTCATAATTCGATTGATATTCCAAACCTTTCAAAACATTTTTATCTAAATCGGCTCCAATATCATCCAATTGTATTTCGGTTACCATTCCTGAATTTGCAAACTTAGTATTTCGCATAGAGGGCGACATACCATTTACAACCATTTCGTTTGGTGCTGTTGATGCTGGTACAATTATACCACCAGGGCACATACAAAAGGAATACACTCCCCTATTGTTTGCCTGATGCACCAAACTGTAGGTAGCTGCAGGCAAATACAATCCTCTCTGTTTGCATGAATATTGAATAGAGTCAATTAATTCTTGCGGATGCTCAATACGCACTCCCATTGCAAAAGGTTTTGCCTCCAAAACAATTCCTTGTTTAAATAATAACTGATATACATCGCGAGCAGAATGACCTGTTGCCAAAACAACAGCTCTCGATTTTATTTTAACGCCATTAGCTAGTTGAATACCCTGAACCACATTGTTCTGAATAATAAGATTATCCATTCGATTTTCAAAATGAACCTCGCCACCAAAATTCCTTATAGTTTCACGAATACTCTCAATTATTCCTGGTAATTTATTTGTGCCTATATGTGGATGAGCATCTATTAAAATATCTTTACTGGCACCATGAGCTCGCAGTACTTGTAATACATTCTGTACGCTCCCTCTTTTTTTCGAACGTGTATAAAGTTTTCCGTCGGAATAAGTACCTGCACCACCTTCGCCAAAACCATAGTTTGAATCCGGATTTACCGAAATATTTCTATGAATATCTGCTATATCTCTCTTACGAGCATGAACATCTTTACCTCGTTCAATAACAATTGGTTTTATTCCTAGCTCTATTAATTTAAGTGCTGCAAATAAGCCTGCTGGCCCTGCTCCTACTATTATTGCAGGTTCTTTAGCTCTAACATCTTTATAATAAAATTCAGTATTTTGCTCATCTATTGTAGGATGCTCATCAATCCAAACATCTAATTTTAAATTAATTTTAACTTGTTTCTTTCGAGCATCTATTGATCGATTCTTTATTCTTGTATGAGTAATTCTTTTGGGAGATACTTGAAGCTTTTGCGCAATAATAGGAAGGTAAAACTCTTGGTTTGAAGCCTCTTTGGGGCTAACTACTATATGAATTTCTTTAAACATAAAGCCATATTATTCAAAAAAGATGGTTAAGGTTACCATTTTTGTTCCAAGTCTATCAAACACATCGGCATAAATCTGACTTTCCCTATCTTCCGCATCGTAACTGTAGTTCACCACATTCATTAAACCGTAACTAAATTTAAGTTCCGTTGTGAATTTAAAGAAAGGCAAGTAATAGTCTATTCCAAAACCAGCCTCAATAAGAAGATCGTGCTTATTAAGATTTATTTTTGGTTTTTCTTCTTCTTTAACTTTTTTTCGAGTAGCGAAATCAATTGTATAATTAACGCCTAAAATCAAATATGGTCTATAATTATTTTCACGAACAGCCCTATATTTTATCAGTAAAGGAAATTGTAAAAAAGTAGATTCAATTTTCATGTTCCGATAACTGAATGTTTCGCCCTCATCTTTAGTAACCAAATATTTCAAATCACGTTGTCCAAATGCCAGTCCAGGAATAAAACGCAAATCGAAATTATTATTCAATTTCAAATTCCCTACAATACTAGCTCCAAATATAGGTTTTGAGTACCCTGTTACAGCATACACAGTATCCATTATATCAAGGTTATTGAAGTCATCGGAATGGTCAACTGCAAAATCTAAAGAGCCAAGGGAAAAAGCAAATCCAAAATGATACTGATAGGAATCATATAAAGGTTTATTCCAAACTTTTGCTTTTTGAGCAAATATTGCTGTTGGAATAAACAGTAAAACTAGAATTAAGGCTTTTTTAATTGTCATATGATTAATTGTAAACGCCAAAAATATTAAAATATTTCGCAATAGTAATTTTGTTTTTCAAATACTTTAACAAAAAAAACTTTTATACTGTAAATTGCTGTGATTGACAAAATAAAATCTACTTATCAGCTATATAAATTGCAGCTATTCCAAAACTAAGGCTTTTATATTTGCAATTTTTAAAACCTGCATTTTCCATATGCTCTATAAATTTATTCCTTTGCGAAAATGCTTTCACTGATTCAGGTAAATAAGCGTATGCAGAATCATCTTTGGAGAATATTTTTCCTAAAAAGGGTAAAACAAATAGGAAATAAAATTTATAAAATTGCTTAACTGGAAATTTAGTTGGCATAGTAAATTCAAGTACAGCGCAGATACTTTGCTCTTTCATGACTCTATACATTTCGCTTAAACCCTTGTCCAAATTATCAAAATTACGAACACCAAAAGCAACTGTTAAAGCATCAAAAGTATTGTCGTCAAAAGGTATTGCTTCAGCATCTCCTGTTTGTAAGAAAATTTTATTTGTTAGTTTTTTTTGTTCTATTTTATTTTTTCCAACCTCCAGCATTCCAGCCGAAATATCAATACCATCAATTCTAAATGGGTTTGCTTTAAGCAATGCTATAGCCATATCAGCTGTCCCAGTTGCCACATCTAGAATACGCTCAGGTTTTTTATCAGTAATAATTCTTACTACTTTATTGCGCCATATTTTATCAATATTTAACGATAGAAAGTGATTCAGGAAATCATACTTAAATGCTATTTTATTGAACATATCGGCAACTTGCTCTTTTTTACTTTCGCCTGAATGCTGATATGGTTTAATCTGCTTACTCATTAAAATATATTTTGCTGCAAAATAAGTAAAAAATAAACAACCTAGCTTTAGGATTTTCTATATTTGTACAAATTATGAGTTATTTATTGCTTTGCGTATATTTGGTAGTATTGAGCCTTATTGTTTTAAAGGCAAAATTTTTCTATTCCGAAAAGATTAAAAGTCATTGGATTTTAGCCATATTCCTAAGTAAATTCTTTGCTGGATTTGTACTTTATGTTGTATATGCATACTTATATGAAGGTCGGAATACTGGCGATATTTTCAAATATTTTGATGATGGCAATATCATATTTAGTGCCTTAAATGAAAACCCTTTAGACTATTTAAGAATTGTTACTGGCATAGGAAGTGACTCGCCCCACCTATTTAAGTATTACGACACATGCAGTTTTTGGCTAAAAGATTTTAATTATGGTTTAATAAACGACAACCGTATTCTAATTAGATTTAATGCACTAGTTCGTCTTATCTCGCTCGGCAATATTTTAATTCACACCCTTTTTATGAGCTTTTTATCGTTTACTGGCTTATGGGCTATATTTAAAGTATTCGAAAATAGGGTTAAAGCAAATATTATATGTATTGTTGCAGCAATTTTCTATTTTCCATCAGTACTATTTTGGACATCGGGTTTATTAAAAGAGGGCATACTTATGTTTGCTTTTGGCATACTTTTCTATCATTTTAATAAGTTTCTATTAAATAAAATGAATGTTAAAACTGTAATAATTATTACCTTGTCAATGCTATTGCTAATATTTTCAAAATTCTATGTATTAGTTGCTGCACTGCCAGGTTTATTATTTTTGGTACTAAATAAATATTTTAAATCGAGATTATTTCTTAATCTAATATTGGCACATATTCTCTTTATTTTATTTGCTTGGTTCTGTGAACCTATAATAGGACTAAATTTTCTGGAAATAATTACAAATAAGCAACACGATTTCATTGCTTTTTCTCAAAGTTTGAGTAAAGTTGGAAGTTTAATTAAAATAGCACCTTTAGAACCCTCCTTTGTTAGTATTATTAAAAATACACCAGCAGCATTATTCAACTCGTTTTTTCGACCCACAATGCTAGAAGCCAATAATCCGTTTATGCTTATGGCTGCATTAGAGAATACACTAATTATTATATTAATTATCTTAACATTTATATTTTTCAGCAAAGAGCATACTAGAAAGCCTCTATTGTGGTTTAGTATCTCATTTATTGTAATACTATTTACTTTAATTGGTCTAACAACACCTGTTTTAGGAGCACTAGTTAGATATAAAGCCCCTGCTTTACCTTTTTTAGGAATTATATTTATTTACTTTATCGACGAAATAAAAATTAGACAGATATCTAACAAACTTATAAAATGGCAAAAATAGCATTAGTAACAGGGTCAACATCAGGCATTGGAGAAGCAACAGCTCGTATTTTAGCCGAAGCCGGATATAATTTAATTATTACTGGACGACGCGATGATAAATTAGGAAGTTTAGCCAACGAACTAATTGATAAAAAACACATTGACTGTTTTCCATTATGCTTCGATATTCGCAAAATTGAAGAAGTGGAAGATGCTTTTCACAGTTTACCTGTTGAATGGAGAAAAATAGATGTGCTTATTAATAATGCAGGTTTAGCTGCTGGACTTAACCCAATTCATGAAGGTGAAATTGAAGATTGGGATCAAATGATTGAGACAAATATTAAAGGTTTACTTTATATTACCAGAATAGTATCGCCTATTATGGTTAAAAATAAAGTCGGACATATTATTAATGTTGGTTCAATTGCTGGAAAAGAGGCTTATGCTAATGGCACCGTTTATTGCGCTACAAAACATGCAGTTGAAGCCATAACAAAAGGAATGCGCATTGATTTGAATCCGTTTGGGATTAAGGTTGGCTCGATATGTCCAGGAGCTGTTGAAACTGAATTTTCAGTAGTTCGCTTAAAAGATAAGGATGCGAATAAAAAAGTTTATGCTGGTTTTAGCCCATTACAAGCAAAAGATATAGCCGAAACTATAATGTTTATGATTAGCAGGCCAGCACATGTTAATATTGGTGATGTTCTTATTTTACCTACAGCACAAGCTAGTGCAACGGTAATTAATAGAGTTTAGATGCTAGACAGTGGGTATTAAACTTTATAGTAGTTTTGTTTTAAAGTCTTTTTTATGTGTACACTAAGCGAAGGCTTCGCTACAATTATTAAACAATATGCAGACTCAAACTGCAAATACTTAATAAATAAAGCGAAACATTCGCAGTCAAAAATTACTAGTCGAGCCTTATTTTACTATAATACGTTTTTTGTTGTTGTATTCCGTTAAATAACCAATTTCGTTGGCAAATAGATTTTTTTCTTTTAGAATAGTTCGAACGGTTTCCACACCTTCTTCCTCAACAGCTACTAATAAACCGCCACTAGTTTGTGGGTCGGCCAAAATAAAACGCATGGCTTCATCAGGTAATAAAACAGCATGCCCATAACTATCCCAATTACGATTTGTACCTCCTGGAATACATTCATTGTCAATATATTCTTTTACAGGTTCAAATACTGGCACTTTGTTATATTCAATTACTGCCGACACATTGCTTCCTTCGCATACTTCAAGTAAGTGACCAAGCAAGCCAAAACCGGTTACATCAGTTAATGCAGTAACACCGTCGATATTTGAAAGTTGTTCTCCAATGTCGTTCAACAGCATCATAGAATTAGGAGCTATATGAGCATGTTCTGATTTTAGTTTACCTTGCTTTTGGGCAGTTGCCAAAACTCCAACACCAAGCGGCTTTGTCAGAAATAGTCTGCAACCTGCCTTTGCTTCATCATTTCGTTTTAATTTATTAAGTGGTATGATACCGGTAACAGCTAATCCAAAAAGTGGTTCCGGATTATCAATACTATGCCCACCTGCCAAAGCAATTCCGGCTTGTTTGCATACTTCCCTACCGCCTTCAATAACTTGATTGGCTACTTCGGCAGGAATTGTATTTACCGGCCAGCCTAAAATTGCAATTGCCATAATTGGTTTACCTCCCATAGCATAAATATCGCTAATGGCATTTGTAGCTGCAATTTTCCCAAAAGTAAATGGGTCGTCAACAATGGGTAAAAAGAAATCGGTTGTACTAATAATTCCTGTTCCATTTCCAATGTCGTAAACAGCAGCATCATCGCGCGTATCATTTCCAACAATAAGTTTCTCGGATGGAACTTGAATAATTTTGCTTTTTAAAATTGTAGTTAATGCTTTGGGTGATATTTTACATCCACAACCTGCACCATGACTATATTGGGTTAATTTTATTTCCGATGTCATAACTATTTTATATTTATTACTTTCAATTATTATTATTAAGTGCCTAATTAATTATCTAGATACAATTAGTCGCGATGCTAAATGGAATATATTTATTTGGCAATTGAGTATATCACCACGGGCAAGCCCACAAGGTATTAAAATTCAAAAAAAAATCTCAAATCTCAAAACAAAAGTTTTAAACGAGGCAAACTTCAGGAAACCTGCCCTACATTTAACTTTGGCAGGCATGTAAAACCCAAAAAGATTAAAACTTTGGCATATACTCATTATCTCCTTCTTCGTATTCATCGCTGTTGCTAAGCGCAGTATCGTCACTTATAAGCTCAAATTTGCCGTTTTTAGCTTCCATTCTTTGTTGTCGCACCGCCTTGGCTATTTCTTGCTGTTTTTTCACCCACTTTGTGTGCTTTACACCTTCAATAGCCTCTTCTAAACTACCCTCAACTACCTCATTGCTAGCAATATCTTTTACCAACATTGTGGTTCGCTCATCGTTTAATACTAATGATTTTATTTCGGGTAATGTTGTTGCCGATTCAATGCTAGCACATTTAAACTCGTGTGATATTTTTGGTATATAATTTTTCTCTATTTTATAAATTTCAACCAAATATTTTGGCGATGCTTTATCCTCTTCACGCATAGCATTATACGATTCAACAATACTAGCTTGCTCTTCCAATAGTTCTGGTATAAATGGTTCTACTAAAGTAATTAATAAAGCTGCACCTACCGTGGTTAAAGCATTTTTAATAAAAGTATCGGCAGCTTGTTCTCCAATAAATTCAAACAGATTCATACCATGATCGGCATAATCGTAGCAGCCTTGCTTTATATTAAAATCAAATAAATTGGTATAATTAATTAATTCGTTGCTATCTGTTATTAATAGTATTCCATCTTTTTCGTATAAGCTCACTTCTATGGGAAAGCTTGTTTTCTTTTGAATAGAGTCTAATATATTCAGCGAATTATCTTTAACATGAGCCAGTTCGTATTCTGCTTTTTTATAGTAATTCGAAAATATTTGCGAATAACTTAAAATATGCAACTGGTAGTATTCTGTATAATCGACAATGCAAGAGTCAGTGTACTCACTACTCTTGGTAATTTTACTAAATTGATTTTCCATGTATTTTTTTTTCAAATATACTTTTATCTATTTCGCTTTTGGGCGTAATTACTATTTTAGTAGATTAAAACTTCCCTCTTTCAGCTTAATAACATTAATGGCTGCATTTATTTTTTTGTATTCCCTTTCAAATAGTCTTTCTTCCCTTTCCTTATGGTTTGATGCGTATGCAAAGGCAAACATAAATTCGGGCGCAAGCGATTTAATTTCCACTTGTTTGTCAATTAAATTAAGGGATTGTTTTTGTTTCAAAACATTTTTCATTTCATCCATGAATGGTTCGTGATTAAGACCAATTGAATGATTGTAACATTCATAATGTTCTTTCAAGCCTGCTACACCAGTAAGTGCTCCGGGTCCTTTCTTAAACTCAATTACACATAGTTTCCCATCTTTATCAACAGCTATAATATCAAATTTAGGCTTTTTGGGTTTCCCATTGGCACCTTTTAACTTACATGCAAAAGCACTTTCGGTACTTACCTGATATTCTAAGTCAATTATGGTGTAATCGGACTGACCATATCTATTCTCAAGAGAAAGTTGATGCTGCTCCTTTCGTTCTGGTTTGTTATATTCAGAAAGCCATGCATTCATAACTTTCTTTGCATCTGAAAAATACGCAGCGTAATCTCCAGTTTTAAATTTTTGGATAAGTGCATCTCTTTTCTCTTTCAGTTTATCCATTGAAGCTTGATCTTTCAATATTTCATTTCTCGATCTATCTTTTTCCAAACAGAAATAAAACTCGTCAAATTCAATACTATTTTCACCACGTACCTTCGCAATGTTTCCTCCATTATAATAAATATTCAAATAGTTATTTCTTATTTGCACATCTAAATCACCGTGTTTTTCGGTATTCAATAGGTCTAGCATTGGTTTCAAATTACCACTCTCTAAAGCTTTAATGAACTGCTCGCTATGTATTCCTCTACCTAAGTACTTTTCGTTTTTCATTTGCGTTTAATATTAATCTATCGATATTTAGGTCTTATCTTACCAATATAACCATTCGTTTACATGCGTTGCTTATATTGCCAACGATAAGTTTCGAACAACCCAAATCCACTTACACTTATTTGTCTACTCTATTTTGAAGCGATATTTTCAAATTGGTCTAAAAATACGCTTTTAAATGCTGTTTCCAAAGACACGACAAAACATAAATATCTCAGTTATATCAATTTTAGTTTTATTAGTTAGTAATTTTATTCCAGGCTTAAAAGATCACTACAATTTCGTATTCACTAAGTAACACCAAAAAATTTGAGCATATACTTAGTATACCAAATGTATATTAAAATGCACTGAAAGCCGTTTCAATAAATAAATTGATTAATGCCGATATACATTCAAAATGTCTTAGCCTAATTAATTCATAAACATTTTCAAAAAGAAATTAACAGACTTATTATCATAATATAAGATTATCTTTGTAAGGAAATAAATTTTTTAAAAAGTTTCCAAGTGCATTTATTTTAATGTGTCTGTTTCGCAACTTGCCTGCCGGCAAGGCTAGGTTGGTAAACTCTTGAAATTTTAATTCTCGAACATCTATAAAATAATAATTTGTGTGAGTAAATATAAAGATATATCTACGAATTTTGACGCATTTTTAATGACAATTGGTATTATTGCAAATAAGACTCTATTTTATGGTTGTATCTGTTTTACGAATTACATTAGCCTGCACGATAATTTTATAAGCATCTTTTCATGTGCTACAACTTTTTAATTTGCAAATTGTAAATTATTGTAAATAAAACTATAAATACAAAACAAAAACGCCCTTAAAACCAAGGTTTTAAGGGCATTTGCCAATAATTACTATTGAGATTTGTGGAGATGCCGGGGGTTGAACCCGGGTCCAAACAAGGAATTAATAAGCTTTCTACATGCGTAGCTCTGACTTAATTTTCGAATAGCAACAGGATCAAAGCCACCCACTACTACCTTATCTTCTTAATTTCATTCCAACAGCGAAGCCACATCGGAACTAGTTCTGAATTTTCCACGTTTCCGGTTCGGGGAGCCTCAAAACGGGGGCTTCCGGGAAACGTCCTGTTCCAACTACCTAGAGCTGGAATACCACATCCGAAGATGGGTGCTTGAGTCTACTATAATTCGACTAAGCTGCAAGAGCGTAATTAGATTCGCCAGTTATAAAGTGTGATTTTTATGATTTACGAGCCAAAAAACAATGCTCGACATGCTTACATATCACTTCAGCTTGCTGTCTAATCCATGTCATCCCCTCAAAGAACTTTATTTTGCTTTAATGCAAAGCGTGCAAAGATACAAAAAAGTGTTATTAATCACATACTAAATTCATAGTAAATTACCGTAAAATGTTAATTTCGTGTTTCTACTAAGAAACTTACTAAAACAAATTACTATGAAACAAAAGATTTGCCTAGGAATTATTAAAGAAACCAAAAACCCACCAGATAAAAGAGTCCCTGTAACCCCAGTGCAAATTGATATAATTGAAGAATTATTCCCCAATACTAAAGTAGTTGTACAATCAGGTTTCGATCGTTGCTTTAAAAACGATGAATATGAGTATTTAAAAGTACCGATTGTAGATAAAATAGATAATTGCGATATACTAGTGGGTGTAAAAGAAGTAAAAATAGATAAGCTCATTCCCAATAAAACATACATGTTCTTTTCGCACGTTGGAAAAAAGCAACCTTATAACCGAGAGTTGATAAGAGCCATTTTAGAAAAAAACATCACTTTAATTGATTATGAATACCTAACTCGCCCTAACGGAACACGTATAGTTGCGTTCGGACATTGGGCCGGTGTTGTAGGAGCCTATAATGCTTTACGAGCAAGAGCGCATAGTACAAATAATTTTGAACTTAAACCGGCTCATGAATGTTATGGCATTGAAGAAATGTATGCCGGCTTGCGAAAAATTAAACTAAAACCTATTAAAATACTAGTTACTGGTGGTGGACGAGTAGCAAATGGTGCTATGGAAACATTAAGTGCCCTTGAACTAAAAAAAGTACATTATAAAGATTTTTTGACAAAGGAATTTACCGAACCCGTAGTGTGCCAAATAGAACCTATTCACTATGTTAAGCGTAAAGATGGAGTCCCTTTCGAGATGCAAGATTTTATTGCTAACCCATCTGCTTACGAATCAACTTTTAAACCGTACCAAAAAGTAGCTGACATATTTATTGCTTGCCATTTTTGGGATCCAAAATCACCAAAATTCATAGTTAAAGATGATTTTAAAGAAGCTGATTTTAAAATGTCGGTAATTGCTGATGTTAGTTGCGATATTGACGGACCAATTGCTAGCACATTACGCTCTTCGGATATTAAAGAGCCATTTTACGATTATAATCTAGAAACCGGAAAAGAAGAACCTGCATTTTCAGGCAATAAAAACATTACGGTAATGGCTGTTGATAATTTACCAGGCGAATTACCAAGAAACGCTTCACGAGATTTTGGTCGCGACTTAATTAAACATGTTTTTCCTGCGCTACTTGGCACCGATGATGATGGTATAATTGAAAGAGCTACCATTGCAAAAGATGGAAAACTTACACCTAAATTTTCATATTTACATAATTATGTAGATGGAAATGAATAAAAGCTAACAGTCCACAGTAGGCAGTAATACCTATTGTGGACTGTAGTGTTAAAAACTACATTTTAACATTCAGCTATTCAAAACCAAACAAAGCCTTAATAGAACTTTAAACTTTTTCTTTTCAATTTCAAGCCAATTACTTTTTCAAATACCATTTTACTTCTATTTTTGCAGCATGATTAAATGCACACTTACCATATTTTTTATTGCAATAATTTCTATTACATCAAGTCAAACATGTTTCGATGCCTACAATGGTCTTTTTGAAAATGGAGGGGATACTTTAAATTATGGTGAGTTTCATAAACTAGAACTTTCTTTTCTTGAACAATTAAATGGATGTATTGCTCCTGATTTTTCAGTAACTACTATTCAAGAGAAGGATCTTATTCTTTCGGAATTAAAAGGAAAAATTGTAGTGCTTAATTTCTGGTTTACTACATGCTTACCTTGTTTAAAAGAAATTCCACATTTAAATCAGTTAACTACCGAGTTTGATAAGGACGAAGTGATTTTCATTGCCTTAGCAAGAGATAATAAAGGTAAATTAAACAATTTCTTCAATCGCTTTGGTTCTTTTGAATATGAAATTATTCCCGAGAGTTATGAAATAGCTACTACTTATAAGGTAATTGCATGGCCACAAAGCATGATTATAGATAAGCAAGGGAACATATATAAATCATGGGCAGGAGCTCATAAGAGTCCCGAATTTTTAGTGCAGCGGATTAAAGACTCTATCGAACAGTGTTTACTTGAGAACTAAATACAGTGTTTTAATTTAGCAATTGCCTCGGTAGGATTTTTAGCCGAGAACACAGAGTTCCCCGCTACTAGACTATCAGCACCAGCTTTCACCAATTGCTTTACATTGTCTAAAGTAACTCCACCATCTACTTGTATTAAGCAATTGCTATTTGAATCAGAAATTAGCATTCGCAACTTCTGTATTTTTTTGTACGAGTGTTCAATAAACGATTGCCCTCCAAAACCAGGATTTACCGACATTATTAAAACCATGTCAATTTCAGTAATAATATCATCTAACACATTTACAGGAGTATGCGGGTTTAATGAAACACCTGCTTTCATTCCAAGAGCTTTAATTGCTTGCAATGTTCTATGTAAATGCGGACAAGTTTCGTAATGAACCGTGAGGATTTCAGCCCCGCTATTTTTGAATTTCTCCAAATAACGATCTGGTCTCTCTATCATTAAGTGCACATCTAAAGGCTTCTTTGCATACTTATTAATGGCTTTAATAACAGGGAATCCAAAAGATATATTCGGCACAAACATACCATCCATTACATCAATATGAAACCAATCGGCTTCACTGATATTTACCATTTCAATATCTCTGGCTAAGTGACCAAAATCTGCTGCTAATAACGATGGGGATATAATAGGGGCTTTCATCTGTATAAAATTTATGCTCATGTTGAGACCTGCCTTGTCAGCAGAAAGGTATGATTCACCCGCCTACCGTCAGGCAGGTATTTCAATAATTATCTCAGCCATGGGCTGTTTCATATGCCGTTTTCTTTTTGCAAAGATATAAATTCCGTTCTTACATTATTATGTTTGAAAACAAACAATAAAAAAGCGGAATGTAATTCCGCTTTTTATTGTTTATCTTAGTTCTAACACCAACCTGTAACAGGCGGGTATAATAATCTATTTATTTATTTTATCCTAAATATGTTTTCAAATTTTTGCATCTCGATGTTTGCTTCAACTTACGAATAGCTTTCTCTTTAATTTGGCGCACTCTTTCGCGTGTAAGATCAAATCGTTCTCCTATTTCTTCCAAAGTATGAGGAGGTGTTCCATTTAGTCCAAAATACATTCTTAAAATATCGGCTTCGCGCTGAGCAAGTGTAGTTAAAGTTCGTTCAATTTCCTTACGCAACGAATCATTCATAAGTAATTTATCAGGCAAAGGCGTGTCTTTATTAGACAATACTTCATACATACTACCTTCCTCGCCTTGCTGCAATGGAGCATCCATTGAAACATGACGATTAGATGACATTAATGCCTTTTTAACATCCTCTGGTTGCATTTCAAGAGTTTTGGCAATTTCTTCAGCTATTGGCTCTCGCTCAAACTCTTGCTCTAATCTTGATAACGCTTTATTTATTTTATTTATAGAACCAATTTTATTCAAAGGTAAGCGAACAATACGTGCTTGCTCAGCTAATGCTTGTAATATTGATTGGCGTATCCACCAAACTGCATATGATATAAATTTAAATCCCCTAGTTTCGTCGAAACGTTGCGCAGCCTTAATTAATCCTAAATTACCTTCATTAATTAAATCGGGTAAACTTAAACCCTGATTTTGATATTGTTTAGATACAGAAACCACAAATCGCAAATTTGCTCTTATAAGTTTATCAAGAGCACTGGCATCGTTTTGCTTAATTTTACGTGCCAAATCAACTTCTTCATCTGCGGATATAAGTTCTTCTTTTCCTATTTCATGCAAATATTTATCAAGCGATTGTGTATCTCTGTTGGTAACTTGTTTAGTAATTTTAAGCTGTCTCATACGCGCCGATTAATGGGTTATTGGTGAATAAATAACTTTAAAATAAAGGTGCAATTTGGTCAATCCATTTACTTACACGGTTAACTGTAAATTCACCCTGATGATCTTCATCTATAGCTAAGCCAACAAACTCATTGTTAATTACAGCTTCCGATTCGTTAAAATCATATCCTTTTGTTGACCAGCGCCCATGGACTTTTCCGCCATTTTTAATCACTACATCATAAACAATACGCATATCATCCACAAAATGATTTGAATAGGCTACTTGATCTCCTAAACCAAAAATTGCAATATTTTTATTTGAAAAATCCTTTTCTTTAATTTTAGGTAAAAAAACATCCCAATCGGTACTAGTATTACTATGCGCCCAATTATGGGTGCCAATAGTTGAAACACCAAAAATTATTTTATCATACTTATCGATTAAATTCGCATCGACTTCTGAAATTGGAAATAATTCGCATTTATTATCTCCTAATTTCTCTTTAATTAATTTAGCTACTTTTTCAGTATTCCCTTCTATAGGTCCGAAAAAAACTGCAATCTTATCACTCATAGTAGATTGATTTGGGTTACATTATCACAAAGTTATAATTATTTTTCACTTTTCAAAGTTGCTATGGCTAAAATTAGCCCAAGCATAACACTCAAGAGTGCTGCAAAAAGAACTTGAAACTCCTTTGGCAATAGAAAAGTTATAGTATGTGCTGGAATCCAGAACAATGGAATTGTCTTTTTAAATATGAAGCCCCATTGAACTTTCCAGTCAATTGAATTTAATATACTTTCCATTTGAATGGATTTAAGCAAACTGCTAAGTTTACCATTATGTATTGCAAAATGACTATCTGTTATTTTATGCGTTAACATCATAACTGGTGCATAAATTACATTCATCAATACACTTATGGAAAAGGCTATGCCAAGTTTTTGTACCGACAAACCACCTGACATAAAGTTGCTTGCATTATTTAATCCTAAGTACTCAATAAAAGCAGGGACACCCACTGCAAAAACAATAAATGCCAGCTTTATGGTTAAACCTAAAAAGCCCCAAACAATTACTTTAGGCAGTACTCCGAATGTTTTTTTATAGTAAACACCTTCTTTAATTCTTAAGCCAATTAATTCTCCAAACGTAGCAAGTATACCAAATTTAATAAAACTGGTTATCATGCCATGGTTCCTATTAAATTCCAAATATGTTTCAAGAACCTTTGGGAATACAAAAAACTGAGCTAATATTATTAAAACGATGGCTATAAATATAAAATCTTTTTTATTCATTCTTGTTAATTATTTCTTCTGTGTTATTATATGGTTTTATTCCTTTTTTTAATCCATCAGATATTCTTCCCCAACTTAGTACTACCATAATTACTAGAAGTAAAACCGCCCCAACCATAGCTTTTTCGTTGTTCGAAAAGCTGTTCCAAATTCTCATAACCTACTACTTTAAAAAATAATCTATAATAGCAAAAATATAAATAGTTGCTGTTGTAAAAGTCCTGTTTATGTCATTGCAATATTGCCTAAGGGTAGAGAAGCAGTCTGTTTAAATTACTTGAACATATTGCTTTGTCACTCTTCCTCGCAAAGACTAATGATACTCAGCATTAATAAAGCATCACATTTAAATATAAAAAGGTAACGCTATAAGCTATACTATTTCTCAATTCTAATTCTAGCATCAACAGCTACAACCTGCGTTTTGTTTCCCAATAATGGATTTAAATCCATTTCGAATATTTCAGGTGCAACTAAACAAAGAGCAGATATTCGTGAAATTATTTCTGCATACTTCTTTTTATCTACTGGCTCTTGCCCACGAATACCTTCAAGCATAGCTGTTGAACGTAAATCGTTAATCATATCAAAAGCATCTTGTGGGCTAAGCGGAGTTAGGGCAGCTACAATATCTTTAAGCACTTCAATAAAAATGCCTCCCAAACCACAAATTACCATATGTCCGAATCGGTCTTCATTTTTTGCTCCAACGAACAACTCGATGCCCGATAACATAGGCTGAATCAATATTGAAGTAGTTTCAGGAATTTTTATCATCCTCTCAAATTCTGCCGTTAAGCGTTCTTTATCATTAACATTAAGAACTACACCTCCAACATCGGTTTTATGAATAGGTCCTACAACCTTCATAACTACGGGAAAGCCAATTGCATCAATCTCAGACAATGCATCTTCTATCTTATCAATAACAACCTCATGTGCTCTTGGAATACCAGCAGCATCTAATAAAAGTTGTACTTTATCAGGATGTAAATAGCCATTATCAGCCTCATCAACAATCTTTCTTATTTCCGTTTCGTTAACTTCCGGATGAATAGGAAATTCCTCTTGTGGTTTTAATGTCCTATATATTTTTGCCAAGGCACTACCAAAAGCTACCTCATCGGGGAAATTGATTCTTCCCTTTGCTAAAAATGCGTCTATATCATCTTTTACATTTATTATAGATGGTAAGATTGGATAGATTGGCTTCTTGCATTCTTTCATCTTTCTATCGAGCAAATCGTATACATCTCCAACCGGAAATAAGCCTGGGCTACCAAATATAACACACATTGCATCAATTTCATCAAAATCGTTATCGCAAGCATCAATAATATCTCCAAGTTGTTCGGCAGTTCCTGTTGCTAAAAAATCTATTGGATTTGAAACAGACGATCCGGAATATAATTTCTCCAATAATGCCTCGGCTTTAGGTCCTTCAATTGTTGGTACATTTAACCCACCATCCGACAAAGCATCGGTAAGCATAACAGCTGGTCCGCCAGCATGAGTTATTATTGCTATATTCTTATTCTGTAGTTCAGGATACATAAAAATGCCACCAACCGCTTTTTTCAGCACATCCCATGGAACTGACTGAGAATAATTTTCAGAAAACCATAAGCCGCAATGACAT
>JAUXEM010000154.1 GCA_030620515.1 Salinivirgaceae bacterium | reverse complement strand
ATCTAAGTCAGCTTGAAGCTCAGGCATAATTACACCTTGTTCGTCAATCATCTTTTTAGCTGCTTCATAATCACCATCGCCTTGTATAATAATAATCTTTTCTGCTAGTGAATTCATAGCCAATGTCATTTTATCGAAATCAACACTATAAGTTCCGGTAGTTTCGTCTTTAGTAAAAGCTCCTTGTTCCTGAAAATAGTTAAAGCGAACCATGTTAGCTTTGCCATGAGCACTTGATGCTCCAAAACGGATAGAACGGAATAAACCAGCCATAAATGTAACGTAGTTATCCATTAAATCTTTTTCAGGGTATTCGCCCATCTCAACCAGTTGGCATACAAAGAATAAACCTAAAATATCGGCTTTGCCTTCTTCCATCGATGAGTATTTGTCTTTCAAATTATCTTTTACAAAACCTTTACCATTAATAGTGTTTTTTACACCTAAACCATGCGCTACTTCATGAAACATTACATTTTCGAAAAAAGCATCGAAGGTTACATTTTTGCGTTGGTTTTCAGTAATTAAAATATCTCCAATGGGTAGTAATATTTTATCAAACTTTGCTTGCATAGCATTTTTAAGTTGAAGCTTACGGCTACCTTTTTGTTCGTGTACGCGTGGGTCGTTTGGTAGGTTAATAGCAATATTTTTACCGGCTGCATTGCAGTCTCCAGCGTAGTATATTACATCGTACACATTATTGTCAGAACTAGTAGCTGGCACTTCTTGTTTGTATGCATCAGGTACGGGTAGCTTTTTTTGCAGCTCAGGTAATAAAGCGTTAAAACGTTCTACCTTGTTGCTCCATTCCCAATCTTTAACTAAAATTTGACCAGAGTGAGCTGAACGATAGCCCATAAAAGCATCTTCGTAACTTTCAATTGGTCCAACAACAAAATCAATAGTGTTGGTTTTCATGTCCATCCAGGCAAGATCAGATGCTAAATAATTATCAGTTAATAAAGCTTCAGCTCTTAATGTTAGGTATTTTTTTAAACCTTCATCATCAGCAAATTTTGCAGCCTCAATAAGTAAATTGGCTGCTTTCTGAATTCTTTCTGTGTATGCTACGTGGTAAGGTACATTTTTAAGTGTTCCGTCTTCGCTTCTGCGAATTAAGCTGTACCAGCTTTTTTTAACATCATCGGTTGCATCCCACGCTTCAAATTCTTCTTTTGTAATGTCAGCAGGGTAGTAGTTCGCACCAGCTGGCTTTTCTTCAAAACCATTAATAAAGGGCTCATCACCACGCATTCTGTCCCAAGGGCCATAATTAATCTTAGCATAAGCTTTTAAAGCAGGGTCGTCAATTTTAGCAAGGAATTCTGATTTTTCGCCAATGGCATCTAACCAAAAAAGCTCTTCCATAATGTCGGCACATTTAAATAGATAAGGTAACATTAACTTTTCGTTTTCACTAAGCTTACTCATGTCAGTAGTTAGAGTAAATTGTGCATACTCATCCACTCTTTTTTGAATATCTTCTACCTTTGATGTGTATTTTTCGGTAGGTGCAGGCTGCTTACATGCACTAAAAATTACAACAGATAAAAGAACTACTGCAATTGAATTTCGAATCATAATTATTTGTTTTTAAGTTTATTTTTAGTCTTTATTGTTCTGTAAGTTTGTTTGAAAACCTAGTGGTTTTCCTGTATTTACTTTTGGTTTATCTAGGTTTACAAGCATTTGCTCAACGGTTGCTAATTGTACATTCTCAAGCGGTGGTACTAATAAATCAACTTCAAGCGAGTATTGTATTATTAATTGGATAATTTCACGTATAGTGCTCATGTCTAATTTATTGGTTCCAAAATCTTTATTGAAAGAGCCAAAATCAGGATTTCCCTCCAAAAAATAATGTCCTTCGCGATTAATGAAAATGCGTGCTATTATATATCCATAATCGCCCATACGCTTATATTTAAACGAATCTGCTAAAAAGTTATAGACATTAATTACTCCACAATAGCCATTACGATTATCATTTTTTACATATTCGTTTTCCCAAATCCAATGCTTTTCATCAAAAGCAAAAACATTCGAGTGCATATTAAAAACAATCATATCACCGGCAACTTGCATTTTTGCTTCAAAAACGCCATTCTCATTGTAATTCAAATTTATTTTGCTCGAATAGCCCTTTATCTGTTTTTTGTAATTTCCAATTAAAAATTTCATTACCTTCTTAAAAGTAATGAAGTGTTCAAGTGTAGTAAGGTAAGTATCTTGTTTCGTTAGCGATTTTTGTAAAAGAGTGTCAAGTATGTATGATGTATTGTCAAGCTTTCCGTTTTCCATTTGCCTAGGATTTTTTAGTGAGCACTAAAGAAAGTAAAAATATTGCATTTGCTAGTTATGCTTGGGAGCATTTTATTAAGCGAAAAAAGTCTGCTTAGTTTTAAGCAGACTTTTATTATCTTAAATAAAAATATTTTTAGTACGACTTAGCGAAAAGTACTTTCTGAGTAGATGGTTTTCCTGTTAAAATACATTTACCATCTTCTAAAGGATTGTCGATAGGAATACAACGAATTGTTGCTTTCGTTTTGTCTTTTATAGCCAATTCGGTTTCAGTAGTACCATCCCAATGTGCATATACAAATCCGCCTTTATTATCCAAATAATCTACAAACTCATCCCAGTTATTGGCACTAAAAGTATGTTCTTTACGATAATTCAATGCTTTGTTGTAAATGTTTTCTTGAATATCATTTAATAGGTTCTTAACAACTTTTGCAATATTCTCTTGTGGATAAGTATTTTTTTCAAGCGTATCGCGACGAGCAACTTCCACAGTGCCATTTTCTAAATCGCGAGCACCAAGTGCTATACGTATGGGTACACCTTTTAATTCATACTCGGCAAATTTCCACCCTGGTTTATGAGTGTCTCTATCATCGAATTTAACAGTGATGCCAAAATCTTTAAGTTCTTCTTTAATTTTATTACCAGCTTCTTTTACTTTAGCGTATTGTTCGTCGCCTTTGTAAATAGGGACAATAACTACTTGGTAAGGAGCTAGTTTTGGCGGCAATACTAAACCATTATCGTCGGAGTGTGCCATAACCAGTGCTCCCATTAAGCGCGTTGATACTCCCCACGAAGTAGCCCATACGTGCTGTAATTTACCCTCTTTATTTGCAAATTGAACATCGAATGCTTTAGCAAAATTCTGCCCTAAAAAGTGCGATGTTCCTGATTGTAATGCTTTTCCATCTTGCATTAATGCTTCAATGGTGTATGTATCTAAAGCACCAGCAAAGCGTTCGTTGGCTGTTTTGTGTCCTTTTATTACAGGCATTGCCATAAAATTTTCAGCAAAATCACTATATACGTTAATCATTTGTACTGTTTCAGCAACAGCTTCTTCTTCGGTTGCATGAGCAGTGTGCCCCTCTTGCCACAAGAATTCAGCAGTACGTAAAAACAAACGAGTACGCATTTCCCAGCGAACAACATTTGCCCATTGGTTACATAATATTGGTAAATCGCGGTACGATTGTATCCAGTTTTTATAAGTGTTCCAAATAATCGTTTCCGATGTGGGGCGAACAATTAACTCTTCTTCAAGTTTAGCATCTGGATCTACCTCAATTCCTTTTCCATCGGCAGTATTTCTTAAACGGTAATGTGTTACTACAGCACATTCTTTTGCAAAACCCTCAACATGAGCAGCCTCTTTACTAAAGAACGATTTTGGAATAAATAAAGGGAAATATGCATTTACATGCCCTGTGTCCTTAAACATTTGATCTAAGGCAGCTTGCATTTTTTCCCAAATAGCATAACCATATGGCTTTATTACCATACAGCCCCTTACAGCTGAGTTTTCAGCTAAATCGGCTTTAATTACTAATTCATTATACCATTGTGAATAATTATCCTCGCGTTTTGTTAAAAATTTCCCCATATTGTTTTTTGGTATAAAATTTGTTTCTTTAAAAGCATAAATATTGATATGCGTTGCAAAGTAAATCAATATATTTTTAAAACGAAATACAAATAAACTGTGTATGAAAAAAATTACTCACATAAAATCGGTTATTCTCCTGAGTGTTGCTTTTGCTCTTTCATCTTGTGCATCTCTTACCCAGTTAACGTACAACGATGATATTTATTATAGCAAGAATGAGGAAGCAAAACAAACACACACGTATGATGTAGAGGAAGCGAATCCAAATTCAGAACCATCTGCTGATTATTTAGGAGAAAAAAGTTATTATAACGAAGATTATGATGACTATGAATACTCTGACAGACTTGAAAAGTTTGACGATGAATACGAAGGCGAATATTATTCTGAAGATGAGCGTAATTGGAGTGTGAGTATTGGTATGGGATATAGCCCATATGGTTCATCTTGGGGAATGGGTTTTAATTATGGTTATTACGATCCATATTTTTACAACCCTTGGTACGACCCATTTTATTCTTACTATTCTCCTTGGTACTCACCTTGGTATATGCCATATTATTCTTACCCTTATTATGGGTGTTATAATTCCTGTTATTATCCTGGTTATCCCTCTAATCCTATTTATCCTGGCTACAATGAGGTTACTTATGGACATAGGGATAGTAAATCAACCGGAGGTATAAACAATGGAGTTCGCGACAATAATGATGCTTTAGGTGGGAGTATTCGTGAATCAAGTGCCCGAAACTCAGGTAGCTCGACTGCTAAATCTTTAAATACTAATGCTAGCATAAGAGATAATCAGAATGAAAAAGTGCGAACATCGGTAGGCACACAAGAAGGTTATAGTGTTCCGGTAGCACAAGATAGGCAGAGTGGAAATGCTAAAGTGTTACAAACGGATTCAAGAGCATCGAACACAAGACAAGCCACTAATACAAGACAAGTGTCAGATGGTACTTCTGTTAGAACTCCTTCAAATTACTCTCGTCCAAGTTCAACAACAGTAATAAGTACTCAAGAGCGTGCCGGTTACACGCCGAGTTATACTCGTCCAAAATCTTCAGCACGTAAATATAATTCTAGCACAAGCACTTCGTCTACTACAAGAACACCGCAACATTACGCTACTTCTAGTAGGTCTAGTAATCAAACGAACTATACTGGTTCATCTAGAAGTTCTTCTTCTAGATCGAGTACCGCTACAAAACCTAGGTCTACTTCTCCAACAAGGTCAAGTACAACTACACAACAACGTTCATCATCACGCAGCTCAAGTTATTCTGCGCCTAGGAGTTCTTCGTCTCGTTCAAGTAGTTATTCACCATCACGAAGTTCATCATCGCGCTCAAGTGGTTCTTCAAGTGGAACCAGAAGTTCAGGTTCAAGCTCAAAAAGTTCAGGCTCAAGAAGTTCAGGTTCTTCAGGAGGACATAGAAGGTAGTATTAATTCACAATTTTAATTTTATGAAACAAGCATGATTAAAATAATTATAAATCACACACAGCTTGTTCCGAACTTGTTTCGGAAACAATGATTATTTTGCATCATGCGGTTCTATACGTACCATTAAATAAAAATATAAACGGATGAAACGAATAATATTTGTATTGTTATGCATGGCTCTTTTTATGGGAGCTAAAGCACAAAATGAAGTAGATGCTTTGCGTTATGCTTTTATGAATCCAATTGGAACGGCACGTTATAGTGCAATGGGTGGCGCAATGGGAGCAATGGGTGGCGATTTAACAAGCATGGCATTTAATCCTGCTGGTATTGGCATTTATCGTTCAAGTACTATGGCTTTTACGCCAACATGGACTAATACAAGAGTTAACTCTTCGTATATGGGAGTAGGCAATTTAAGCACAAAAAATAATATGCACCTAAGCAATATTGGTTTTGTATCTTCTATTCCAGATGTTAGTAACGAAGTTAAATTTGTGAATTTTGGTTTTGCTTATAACCAGTTAGCAAATTATAATAGAAACATATATATATCAGGTGTTAATGATTATAGCTCTTTGTTAGATGAGGAAACTGATTATGTAAATAACTCAAATGTGGATGGTTCGCTATTTACAGATGCTGATGTAATATATCAAGAAGATGGTACATATATAAATGATTATATGGGCAATGGTTACGGAGAATATCAAACTAATTCAAAACAATCGAAAGGCTATGCAGGCCAATACGATTTTAGTTTAGCTGCTAACTTTTTAGATGTTATTTATGCTGGTATTTCATTTGGAATACTACATGTTTCTTATGAAGAAAACTCGTTATATTCAGAAACGCCACCAGATGATGTGCCTAATTTAAACTATTTTGATTCATATAATTATTTTAATACTAAAGGCAACGGCTATAATTTTAAGTTTGGTGTAATTGCAAGGGTAACCGATTGGTTTAGATTGGGTGCTGCAATACATACACCAACCTATTTTAGTAATATGAAGGATCGCTATAGTAGTAAGGTAACTGCAAGAATAGACTATGTTGGAGATCCTAATAGTGAAAATACAGCAAAATCGCCAGATGGATATTTTGATTGGACTCTTTCAACTCCTTTTAAAGCTTTAGGAAGTGCAGCTTTTATATTTGGGAAGACGGGATTAATAAGTTTTGATTATGAGTATATTGATTATTCGCATATTAATATGCAATCGTTCGATTACGATTTTAGAACTGAGAATGATGCTATATCAAATATGTATGGCGTAGCACATAATTTCAAAGTAGGTGGCGAGTATAATTACGGTCCATTTTCTATACGCGGAGGTTGGGCATATTATGGTAGTCCGTATCAAAAGATCCAAGATAATGAAAATGCCAACAATATGATATATTCAGGAGGACTTGGATTTAAAATGAGTAAAATGTTTGTTGATTTTACTTGCAAATACTCTGCAAAAGAAGAATATTTCTTTATGTATGATTCAAGAGATGCTATATCTAAATTAGAAAATACTCAACTTTCTTTTATAGCAACAATGGGATTTAAATTTTAGCATTAAAAATAGTATAGTTAGTAATTGTCAGGATACTTAGCCTGATTAATTCATGCGTTTAGTCATTTAATTGCCAGTTATTGATTATTAGTAAGTTGCAATTGTAATGGTATTTTGTAGGCAAGTAGCAATCCTAAATCTAATATGCTGTATTTCAGGAAAATAAACCACCTTAGTAATTGACTCATGCATTATACAGGTTAGATAGAGTATTCTGCTTTTTTATTTATTTTTAATATGAATTTACTATAGTTCCTAAAATTCGCAAGTCACGGTGTGGGTTGCCTGCCTGTTTGGCTGACAGATTGATTAATAGGGGTTTGTAATAATAAAACAAGTGCCGTTAAATAAGCACTCACACCTTGACTATCAAATATTTAACCTTAATAATTGCGGAACCAAGGTAGTTTTCAAACAGTGTATTTCTTTGGTTTTTAATGTATGTAATTAGTAAAAAAAGGACTATTTTTGCGTGAAATTTGAGAATTTAGAAATATAATATATTATGGCATTAAAAATTGAATTGAGCGATAAAGTTTACTGGTTAGGCTTTAATGATAGACGCAAGCATTTATTTGAGAATCAGTGGCCACTTGAAAAAGGGGTAACCTATAACTCGTATTTAATTGATGATGAAAAAACTGCTTTAATTGATACTGCTGAGGCTCCGTTTTCAGGTGATTTAGTTGAATGGGTTAGTGAGTTGTTAAATGGAAAAACTCTCGATTATTTAATTATTAACCATATGGAGCCTGATCATTCAGGAGCTATAAAAGAAGTGGTTGCAGCTTATCCGAATGTTATAATTATAGGAAATAGAAAAACACAACCTTTATTAGAGGGGTTTTATGGTATAACAGATAATTTTAAAACAGTAGCTGAAGGAGAAACACTTGAATTAGGGAAACATACCTTGCAGTTTTTTACTATACCAATGGTGCATTGGCCAGAGTCGATGGTAACATACGATATTACTGATAAAATTCTATTTTCTAACGATGCCTTTGGTAGTTTTGGCACTTTAAACGGTGGGATTTTCGACGATGAAATTGATTTAGATACCTCTTGCTTTAATGAAGAAGTAAGAAGATATTATTCGAATATTGTTGGTAAATATGGAGCGCAAGTGCAAAAAGCATTAGCTAAGTTATCGGGTGTAGATATTAAATTAATTGCTCCCTCACATGGTATAATTTGGCGATCGCAAATTCCATATATTTTAGAGCGCTATCATAAATGGAGTAAGATGGAAGGAGAGCCTGGTGCTGTTATAGTATTTGGGTCAATGTATGGAAACACCGAGAAAATGGCTGATTATATTGCTCGTTTTTTGGTTGAAGAAGGAGTTACTCAAGTAAAAGTTTATGATGCTGCAAAAACGCACTCGTCACATATTATTAATGATATTTGGAAATATAAATCAGTTATTCTAGGAAGTTGTGCTTATAATGGAGGCGTTTTTCCTCCAATGGCTCATTTAATGTCTGATTTAGAGCATTATGGCTTAAAAGATAGACTATTAAGTATTTTTGGTTCTGCCAGTTGGGGTGGAGGCGGTGTTCGTGCCATTAATAAGTTTGCCGAAAATATTAAGTGGGAAATCGTAGGCGAGCAATTTGAAGCTCGATGTGCACCAAAAGATTCGGATATTGAAAAATGTAAAAATATAGCTAAGTCTGTGGCTAAAAGAATTTTAAATCAAGAGTGAGAAAATAATGTTTGAAAGTCTCGATTTTAAAGTAACATTTTCTTAATATTAACGTTTATAAATATAGAATTCAAAAATATAGCATGATAAATATAACGACTCTTGAAACTCTAAAGATTGATGGAAATCAGAACAGACCAGAAGTACTATTTAATGCTGAAACTGGAAATCTTTTACTCGAGGGACGATCCATATTAGAGAATACATTAAAGTTTTTTGAACCCTTACTTCAATGGATTGATGCATACGGTGAAAATCCTGCTCCTAAAACTGAATTGCATCTAAATATGGATTATTTTAATACCAGTTCGTCGAAATTTATATTATCGATATTTGAAAAATTGGAAACACTTTATAAAGAAGGGAAAGAAGTTAAAGTGTTTTGGTATTATAATGATGAAGATATGGAAGAATTAGGTGAAGATTATAAACATCTTTTAGGTCTTCCTTTTAGAATTGTAAAGCAGAATGCAGCATAAGCTCAAAATGAAATAATTACTATTAAAAGGTTTTAGATTTTCTAAAACCTTT
>JAUXEM010000248.1 GCA_030620515.1 Salinivirgaceae bacterium | reverse complement strand
TCAGCTTTATTAAGGAGCTAACACTCAATGACACAACTCTGTTATTCATTTTCGAATATTCAGAGTTTATTAGCTCGTATGTTGAATGGCTCACTTTTAAAGAAACTAATGGCAGAACCGATTTTTATCAGCACGATATTAGCCTAATAAAAATGCAGGTTATTTCACGTAATTTTGCCACCGGAAAAATAAAAGACAATTTATTGTACAATACCTTAAACGACCATATTCGTTTTTACGGATTAAAGAATACTCAACATCTTTTTAAAACCTTTGAATTTCAATGCAATAATAACTTGCTTAAAGAGAAGCTTCTAAAACCGTATAAACAATACCTATCATTAAATAATGGCGGCAAGGCTCCTAGTTTTGAAGTTTTAAATTTGAATGGAGAAACGCTTAATCTAAATTCACTCAAAGGAAACTATTTATATATTGATGTTTGGGCTACTTGGTGCAAGCCTTGCATAAAAGAAGCTCCTTATTTTGAAGATTTGAAAAACGAATACAAAAATAAAAATATTGAATTTATAAGCATTTCGGTTGACGATAAGAAAGAAAAATGGGAAAGCTATTGCAAAAAAAAACAAAAAACAAGAAAACTACTATTGGATAGCAAACAAAAAAGAATTTTTAGATAGCTACACGATTAAAACCATTCCGCACTTTATAATTATTAATGAAGAGGGTAATATTGTAAATATAAATGCACAACGCCCATCGGAAAACAAAAATGATTGGTTAAATGACTTACCTAATAAATAGGAAAGTTAATTATTCGGAATACGCCAGAATAGCATTATTCAATAAATCGGCACTTAAGCTAAGTCCCTCAACAGTAGTTTTGCATTTTGTATAAAAAGGTAATCTGGCTTTTAAAGCAGCTTCAATAAAAACCAATAATTCATCTTCCGTTTTTCCTTTAAGTATTGGTCGTTCCTCAGTAGCTCCTTTCAATCTGTTTACCAAAGCTATTGGCGACATATCAATATATATTGTAATACCATGTTGGTTCATTGCAGCCATGTTGTTGTAAAAACAAGGTGCTCCACCACCTGTTGCAACAATAACATTGGAAAGTTCGAAAGTAGAAGCAAGCATTTCTTGTTCAATTTTACGAAAAGCTTCTTCGCCTTGCGTGGCAAAAATATCGGATATGCTAACACCCTGAGCTTCTTCAATTAAATTATCTATATCAATAAATTTATAGCCCAACATTTTGGCTAGTTTTTTTCCTGCGGTTGATTTTCCACTACCCATGTACCCAATTAAATATACTAGCATAATTATTAGTTTAAAGTGTCTAAAATTTTAAGTACTTAGCCTGTCCATAAATTAAACAAATCTCAATAATTGCGTTTTAGGGATGCTCTGTTTTTCAAATTAACTTTGTGTCGTAAAACGCTAAAACCTTTACCATTCAACACTCCTAGGGCGTTGCTCTAGGCTGTTGGCTTATAGCCTTTCAGGCTAAAAAAAAGGCTGAAAGCCTTAAATCAATAGCCCTGTAAGGGCGTTAGCCATTTATTAACTTCACGACTATGGTCGTTGCCTTGTAATATTGTATTATACCCCAAAATAAACTTAATGGCATGCTCTTTAATGCTTTTGCTATTCTTATTATAAAATAAATGACTTTATAGAAACTCTACTTAGAGTGCCTAAAGAATAGTTGCAATTCCAACTTTAGGTTTACCTTCAGGCACACTAAACTTTAGCTCATCAAACTAGTGTTGCCAGCATATTTTTCAGATAAGAAACCCTACGAGGGTTTAGAACCCTCGTAGGATTTGTAAAATATAGCAAAAACAATTTCATAATTAACTTGACACTATCGTAATTTAGTCAAACCCCAATGACATTTGCTCTCCTGGCTCCTCTGGTGCATCTGTATCTATTTCTTCGGCTTGATTATCTATAGTTTCATCAATTTCCTCAACCTCATCAATTTCCAGTTCAGCTTCTTCTTTTTGCAAAGACTCCATTTCTAGCACCTTTTTAACTTCGTAATTAGTAAGTCGCTTGCCTTTTGCTTTTACGCTTTTTACAGCAATAAACTCATCGGCATCAATTACTTCATCTTCACGGTTAGCATTTTTACCACCAAAAAGTATTTTAAACTGAGGCCAGCGATCATCTGAAAGCAATACTAATTTCGCTTCGCCATTCACCCCTACAAACTGAGCATCTTTATTTGTTTCATCGAACTCAAATCGCTTTAAATAATGGTAATTCTGATCCTCGTCGAAATATATTGCGGTAAATATTTTACCGGGTTTATACTTTTCAATAAGTAAAATATCATCAGGGTAATGGTTGCTTAAATCAAAGTTTGTCATGTGATAATGACCATCTTTAGTAACCACCAAAATTCTATCTTCTCCTTTAAACTCGCCCAAATAAACACCACGTTCCTCGGTACTTAAACGAAAAACCACTTCATCGAACCAAACTTTTAAACCACCTAAAGTAGAAACACCGGCATCTTTCAATACAATACGGTGCACCTGATAACGTGTTAAAATATTGCCCATACTTTGGCGACCTTTAATAGTCAATTGACTAAAATCAATTTCAATAATTAATTTTTTAAGTTTTGGTTTTGGTCTTAAATAAACTTTAATTGTTTCGGCTTCGCCATTAGGATTTGCACTAAAGTAAGTAATTTTCGACCCCTCAGTACCTTTTGTTAAATCGTACTCTTTATCACGTGTCACGCCTTTAACGGGGAACCGTTTCATCATTATATGCCCATACTTACCATCGCGGTAAACACAGTTATAAATTGTACGATCGTCGTTCTTTTTAAATACCGCAATATGCAAAATATCTTTTCCTACAAAAGTTTTATCAGCCACTTTTGTAATCATATATTTCCCGTCTTTACGGAAAATAACTACATCATCAATATCGGAACAGTCTGATATAAACTCCTCCTTTTTCATGGCAGTTCCCATACCAATAAAGCCCTCTTTATAATTACAATAAAGTTTTTCGTTGGCTATTACTACCTTTGTTGCAACAATATTTTCAAAACTACGAAGCTCTGTTTTTCGCTCGCGCTCTTTGCCGTGCTTCTTTTTAATTTGCTTGAAGTAATTTATGGCAAATTCAACCATATTATCTAAATGGTTCTTTACCTCAGCAATCTCTTCATTTATATTTAACAGGTGATTCTCAGCCTCTTCAGACGAGAATTTAAGAATACGGCGCATTTTTATTTCAAATAGCTTTTTTACATCTTCATCAGTTACCTTGCGAGTAAACTGACTAGCAAAAGGCTTTAAGCGTTTATGAATATGCTTAATTACAGCCTCGTAATCTTTTCCTTCTTCGTATTCTTTATCCTTATAAATTCGCTGTTCAATAAACAATTTCTCAAGCGAGGTCAAGTGCCATGCCTCTTGCAGCTCGGCTAAGCGTATTAACAACTCTTGGCGCAATAGCTCTTTTGCATAATCGGCCGAATGACGAAGCATTTCAGTAACCCCTAAAAATTTTGGAGTATTATCTTCAATAACACAGGAGTTTGGCGAAATAGAAACCTCACAATCGGTAAAAGCATATAGTGCATCAATAGCTTTGTCGGGCGAAGTGCCTGGTATTAAATGAACCAAAATCTCTACATTAGCCGCAGTATTATCATCTATTCTTTTAATTTTAATTTTGCCCTTTTCGTTAGCTTTAAGTACCGATTCAATAAGGGTTGAGCTATTCTTGCCAAATGGAATGTCGCGTATAACGAGTGTTTTTTTATCATGTTTTTCGATGCGTGCTCGTACCTTAACAGCCCCACCTCTAATTCCATCGTTATATTTAGACACATCGGCCAAACCGCCAGTGAAAAAATCGGGAAACAATTCAAATGTTTTACCTTTTAAATGCGCTATACAAGCATCAATAAGTTCAATAAAATTGTGAGGTAAAATTTTAGATGCTAAACCAACTGCAATGCCCTCAACACCCTGCGCTAGTAACAATGGGAATTTTACAGGAAGAGTAACCGGTTCTTTATTACGTCCGTCGTAGGATTGTTTCCATTCTGTAATTTTTGGACTAAAAACCACATCTAAAGCAAATTTCGATAGTCTTGCCTCAATATAACGAGGAGCAGCCGAACGATCTCCAGTAAAAACATTACCCCAGTTACCCTGACAATCTACCAGCAAATCTTTTTGTCCGAGTTGTACCAATGCATCACCAATTGAGGCATCGCCATGCGGGTGAAACTGCATTGTGTTACCAATAATATTAGCCACCTTATTGTACCTACCATCGTCCATTCGTTTCATTGAATGCATAATACGGCGTTGCACAGGCTTAAGCCCATCATGTAAGTGAGGAACAGCCCTTTCAAGTATCACATATGATGCGTAATCAAGAAACCACTCCTTGTACATTCCTGAAATATGGGAAATGTGTTGTAGATTGTCCACTTTCACATCTTCGGGATTATTGGAATGACCGTTTCCTGGTTTTTGTTGCTGCTTATCTAATTCTTCGGACATATATTTATTTCAATAATATTATTCTTTTCTTTTCAGATTCAAACATAGAAACTATTCAGCTAAATCTTCTTCAATTTTTAAGTTCTCAATAATAAATTGCTGCCTGTCGGGAGTGTTTTTCCCCATATAAAACTCAAGTAAGGATGATATTGAATCGCCTTTTCTGATATTAACAGGTTCCAACCTTATGTCTTTACCTATAAAAGCAGCAAATTCGTTTGGTGATATTTCACCCAAACCTTTAAATCGAGTAATTTCAGGATTTGCTCCAACCTCCTTCATTGCCTTTTCTTTCTCCTCGTCGTTATAACAATAAAAGGTTTTCTTTTTATTACG
>JAUXEM010000067.1 GCA_030620515.1 Salinivirgaceae bacterium | reverse complement strand
CAGGGCAAAAGCATTTAAAAATATAAAAAATAAAATGTCCACGAATTACATGAATTAACACGAAAAAATATTTAAAATCACCATTAGTTGATTTGAATTAGTGCTATTCCTGTTAATTCGTGGAGAAATATATTTATTTTCTGTACTAATCTTTTGAATACTTTTGCCCTGCCGATGACTTGCGGATATTTAGGTACATATAAAATAATCAAATTACGCCTATTACAAATTTAGTTAGTAATTTTAATAATTAGTTTTTAGCGAACTATCTGTATAAATAGGACTCAGTTCTCAGACTACATCATTATTAACAGTTGCCTGCTGACTTAAACTATATATATTAAAATTGTATTATACGTAAGCTTTTACAATAAACTCGTAGTACTCAAATTATTAAGCAATTGTCATAGTTTAAAGTTGCTATACAAAACTAAAGCCTGCTCGATACTACGTCAATTTTACAGATGGCTTCTTTATGGCATACCATACCTGCCGAGTTAACAAAATACTGCCCCAAAACTTCATTTGGGGCATTATCTTATTTATACTCAAAATAGTGAGAGTAATCTATTGTTTAACCAATCTTGCTGTTCTGAACGAACCGTTATTATTTTTTATAGTTAACAAATAAACACCCTTAGGAATATTTGTAGTTGGCAATACTAGCTCATTTGTAAATTCATTTGAGGTTAATACAATTTGCCCCATAATATTACAAATGCTAATTTCACTTGCATTTTCTAATCCACTAATTTTAATTTCATTATTAAATGGATTTGGATAAATCTTAGTATTATCTAAAACTGCTTCATTTAAACCCGAAAGTAATACCTTAACACTACCTGCATTATGTATTGTTCTATTATTAATGTCTCCATCATCTAATGTGTTTACAAAAGCAATTAAACTTAAATTTTTTGCTACCCAATTATCTTTAATAGAATAATCAAACGACATGGAATAAGTATCATCTTTATTTGTAGATGTTGTAAGTGCAGTTCCTAAAGTTTCTGAGACTACGCCTCTAATAAGTGCATGATGTGTCCACTCGCCACTAAAGCCGGCTTGAGTTGTACTTTTAATACCATCTTCAATAATCCACATAGAAATGCCTAAATCACTTGTAAAATCTTTTAGGAATTTACCGCTAACAGTAGCTGTAATTTTATTGTCAGTACTTATAGATACGTCTGTAATATTAACTTCAACAAAAGCTGGTATAGCTAACCTGTCAACTAACCTTATCTTTCCGTATGGAGAAACGGAATAAAATACAGGTGCGTCTTCAGGTCCATTCCAACCATCGTTATCTAAGCCATTATAATGCCTATCGAACATACCTGCTGGGGCATAAAGCCCGCTACCTTGTTGTGAACCCGACCCATAAAATTTTAACATCTTACGATTTTCAGCTAATGTATATTCATCCTCACCATATCCAGCATGATGAGCCATTAAAATAACATTATCGTAAATTTTTTGTAAATTATTCAAATATGTTGCGACTGGAGGACATTGTGGACATTTTTCAGTTGTAAATTCTTCGATTAAAACAGTACGTTGGATACCTGTTGATATTAATGTTGCATATTCATTATTTTCAGTATTATTGTCAGCTAAATCAATTGTCGCTGAAACTTTATATACATCAAATTCAGACATATCAAAATCACCTACTGAAATTACTAAATCAGATCCTGTGATAAATGCTGTTGGTGAAACCTGGATAGAGAAAGAGTCATCGTTTACTTGAACAGTTAAATTAAACTTTTCATCAATTTTCTCAATACCTATATTCTGCAACAAAACTTCTAGCTTTTCGTTACTTGCTAGTGGAAAATCTTTTGTTGTAGGAGTAATATCAGAAATTTTAACATCATAATCTGCTAGTTCATCTATAATTATGGCCTCAATCATAAAATCACCTGCTTGCATAAAAGATTCCTCTAAAGACCAATAATTATCCTTATCGTCATAGTAACAGTAAAGTATATCGCTTGTCATTTGCTCTGTAGTTCCATCATTATCAATTGGATTAGATGCTCCTGTCCCTTCAAGCATAATACCTACAAAAATATCGACACCTTTTTTTATTTCATACGGTGTTGTTAGTTTTATCGAATTAAATTCAACATCAACTAAGGTAGCCATGTCAACAACTTGCTCATATCCTTCGTTTTCAACCTTGCCTTCTTTTACCACAATTTTACAAGAAGTGTTATATTCCATTTCTCTAACGAAAAATTTCACAGAATCTATTTTTTTACCTATATATGCTTCTAAATCGGCACTTTTTATTTTTATAAATGATCCCGATTTTGGATATCCATCTAAGGCTATACCTCTAAGAATTTCCCCGTTGTGGTATTTAAAAATTTTTACATCAGCACTGGTAGTTTCATTTTGAACTTTCTCAAAATTCATACTATTTGTACTAATTTTTAAACTTGGCAAATTCGATTCTTGTTGGGCAAACATAGCAGTACTAATTAATGCTGCAACAATTAAAAAAGTAATTTTCATCATAATTTTTATTTTAAATTAAAGCATACAATATATTCAATAAAGAAACAGAGTAAACACAGGTATGCTATTGTCATACTACACAACTTGCTTAGCAAGTACATAAACACCTATCCTACAATAGTTTTATCGCAAAAATAGTTTCTCTAAAAAAGTCATTTCATTATATTTTTATCCATATACATAAATTTCACATACTCTGAGCACAGGCAAAAACACCTTTACTATAAAAAACATTCAAATTAGTAAGCAATTGTCATAGTTTGAAATTAGCTATATAAAAGCGATGTGTGTTATTTCGTAATGTTAAACACGATAAATTAATTTAATATAAAATATACAAATGAAGTACATGACTGCGGAACCATTTAGAATAAAAGTGGTTGAAAAATTAAAAAAGAGCACAAAAAAAGAACGATTAGAATATTTAAAAACAGCTCAGTACAATGCATTCCGATTAAAAGCTGAGAATGTTTATGTTGATTGCTTAACTGATAGCGGAACTTCTGCCATGAGTAATGAACAGTGGTCGGCATTAATGCTTGGTGATGAGTCATACGCAGGTTGTAAAAGTTTTTACAAACTTGAAAAATCGGCTCAAGATGTATTTGGCATGCCATACATACAGCCAACGCACCAAGGACGTGCTGCTGATTATATTATGGCTCAAATATATGCAAAAAAAGGTTTTTATGCTATTGGTAATATGCATTTTGATACATTTAGAGGAAATGCTGAAATGTTAGGTGCTTTAGCTGTTGATTATGTCATTAATGAAGGTGCAAAAGCAAATGATCAATATCACCCTTTCAAAGGAAATATTGACCTAAATAAAATGCAAAGCCTTATTGACGAAAAAGGTAAAGAAAATATATCTGTTGTTATAATTACTGTAACATGTAATAATAATGGTGGGCAGCCTGTTTCAATGCAAAACATTAGAGAAGTTAGTACTTTAGCTAAGAAACATGACATCCCGGTTGTTATTGATAGTGCAAGACTAGCAGAGAATGCTTATTTTATACAGCAAAGAGAAGAGGGCTACAAGAACACACCTATTAAAGAAATTACTCGTGAAATGTTCTCATACTGCGAAACTGCAACAATGAGTGCTAAAAAAGACGGCATGGTTAACATGGGTGGATTATTTATAACCAGAAATAAAGAAGTATTCGAGGTTGCTAATCAATTAGCAATTGCCCACGAAGGTTTTATTACTTACGGAGGTCTTTCGGGAAGAGATTTAGAAGCTCTTGCTGTTGGTTTACAAGAAGGTTGTGAAGAGAGCTATTTAGAATACCGTACTAACCAAGTTAAATACCTTGGTGATAGATTGAAAGAATTTGGAGTTCCAATTATTGAGCCAACTGGCGGACATGGAGTATATGTTGACGGAAGAAAATTTTTCCCTCAAATTCCACAAAGCGAATTCCCATCTCAACGACTTGTTGTTGCTCTTTACGAAGAAGCAGGTGTTAGAGCAGTTGAATTAGGTGCTTGCGCATTTGGATCGAAAGACCCTGAAACAGGAGCTCCGATATGGCCAGAATTAGAAACCATGAGAATAGCTATATCAAGAAGAGTTTATACAAACTCGCATATGGATGTTATTGCTAATGCACTTGGTGATATATATAAAAATAGAGAAAAATACAAAGGAATGAAACTTGTTTATGAAGGTAAAATAACTTCATTAAGACATTTCACTGCAGGATTCGAACTTCTTTAGGATTATATTTATGAATAATTTTAATTTCTTCGTGCCAACTCAAATTCGATTTGGGGCTGGTAGAATTAATGAAGTTTCTGACATTGTGTTGGAGATGGGAAGAAGGTGCTTGTTAGTAACATCTCCAGATAATGGTCCTCAAAAAAATGTTTTTGACAAAGTAAAAAAACTACTTTCTGATAAAGATATAGAAGTTTTTCATTACGATGGAGTTGTTCCAAATCCTACAACAGACTGTGTTGAAGATGGTATTAAATTAGCAATAGCTAATGATGTTAATTGCGTTTTAGCGGTTGGCGGAGGTTCTTCAATGGATACAGCTAAGCTTATAGCTTTATTATATAACAAAAAGGGAGAAATAAACTGGAACGATGCTATTAAAAATTATTCTAATCCATTTAAAATTAGTGATAGTCCAAAAGAAGCATTGCCGCTAGTAGCAATTCCAACAACTGCAGGTACAGGATCTCATGTAACTCAGGCTGCTGTCGTTTCAATTACTGAAGATAAAGAAAAGATAACTGTTTTTCACTCAGCTAATTTTCCAAAATACGCAATAGTTGACCCTGAATTAACATTATCTCTGCCTGCTGGAGCTACTGCAGCTACAGGTTTTGATGCATTCTCTCATTCATTTGAAAGTTTTCAAGGGAGTCTTACATCTCCCTTAACAGAAACCATGGCCTTACAAGCTATAAAACTTGTTTTTGATAATCTTTCAATTGCAGTTTCAGATCCAAGCAATATTGAAGCACGAACACAACTAGCATTGGCCGACACCCTTGCTGGAATGTGCTTGGCAACTGGTGGTGCTGACATTCCGCATCCATTGGGCGAAATAATTGGAGGAATTTGCCCTAGGGTTGCTCATGGCAATACACTTGCAATTGTGTATCCTGAATACTTAAATTATAAGAAAGAAGTATCTGCCGAGAAGTTTGCAAAAGTAGCAAAAGCTTTAAGCAAAGAAGCTGAGAATATGTCAACTGAAGAAGCCGCAGAATATTTATGCACGCGCATCAACAAGCTTCTAAGTGAGACTAAACTAGCAAACTCGGTAAAAGAAAGCAATTTTTCATCAGAGGAAATAAGCTCAATCACAAATCACCCTTTACTTGACATGCTTAATCCAGAAAAAAGTAAAGAGATAAAGAACATAATGATAAACAGTTTTAAAAATATAAAATAATGAAATCCTAATGCGAGGAAAGCCCGCCTGAACAATTCGGGCGGGCAAATATTTCAAGCAGAACTCGCAAAAGGAAATCATTAAAATATAAACACTTAAATACATTATAAAAAATGAAAAAAATAAAAATAGCATCAGGACTGGCTCACGTTGATTACGGTCATTTAGCCGATATTGTAAAAGAAGCATCAGACGCAGGAGCAGATTATATTCACTCCGATGCAGCTGATATGCATGATTTAAAAAATATGCAGTTAATGGGTGGTCATCAAGTAATTGAAGGTATACGACCATTTACCGACAAACCAATTGAGTGCCATATTTATACGCGTGAATGCGATAGGCTTTTTATTGAGAAAATTGCTGCCGCGGGTGCAAATATGTTAATTATTCCGGCCGAACACTTTATAGGATCTGAATTAGCTTACATAGTACACTATTGTAGAGAATTTAATATGAAAATTGGCTTAACGCTTGGTTTTTATACCCCCTTAAGTTTTGTTGAAGAGGCTATTTATGACATTGACAGGTTACATGTTATTGTTCATGGTTTAGATGAAACAGACGGAGCAGATAATTGGGGATGGAGAAAATCAGTTGTTGATTTACTTCATAGATCTAGAAAATTGATTGATGAAAAGAATCCTACTTGTGAATTATCTATAGATGGTGGAATACGTCATGATAACCTAGATAAATTAATAGAATGTGATCCTGATGTAGTTGTATTATCATCGGCAATATTTAAAGACGCTGATGGAATAACAAAAGCTACAATAAAATGTAGAAAAGCTATTGATGATGCTCAAAAAAAATATTTTGGATAATGGAATATTCAGAACTAATTAATGAAGATTTAATTTCGTTAGACATAAAAAGCACCGATCGGTTTGAGGCAATAAAAGAACTTTCTACTTTGCTAACAAAACAAGATAGATTATCTGACGAAAAGCTCTTTATAAAAGACATATTTGATAGGGAAAAAACCATGTCAACATATTGTGGAAACAATATAGCGATACCACATGCAATTTCTAATGCAGTATTAAAACCTACTATTGTATTTGGAAAATCAAAAGGTTTTTGTTGGGAAGAGGATGATGAAACTACAAATTTTATAATTCTTTTAGCAGTTCCTAATTTGGTTGATGGAAATAACAATACATCTCATATAGATATGTTATCGTCAATTGCAGAATTAGCTTTAGATGATGATGTTGTAATGATTTGGCAAAAAGCAACTAACAAAAAGCAAATACTAGAATCATTATTATTGACACAAAAGAAAAAATAGTATTGTTATGAGTTTTGTAAAAGACACAAAAGAAGTTTTTAGAGAAACAGGCTTGCATTTTAGAACTGGGGTATCTTATATGTTACCTATACTTCTTATTGGCGGATTACTAGGTAGCGTATCAATGTTGGGCACTAACTCTGATGCCGAAATTTGGAAAGTGTTAAAACATATTGGTGAAATAGGCATGAGCTTTTTTGTACCTATGATGGCAGCATATATTGCATATAGTATGGCTGACACTCCTGGCTTAGCACCTGGTTTTATTGTTGGTATTTTAGCAAATGAAACACAATCGGGTTATTTAGGAGCATTACTTGGTGGAATTTTAGTAGGATATATTACATTTATGCTACTAAAAATTGAGTTACCAAAACTATGGCAAAGTAGTTGGGGTATGGTAATTCCAGTAGTAAGCACAACCATTGTATCTTTATTTTTAGTATTTATAGTAGGTCCCCCACTAGCAATAATGATGGAAAGCATGAGTGTGTTTTTTAGTAATTTAAGCGAAAGTGGTGGCGCTGCATTAGGCGGAATAATGGGAATTCTTGGAGGATTTGATTATGGAGGTCCATTTAGTAAAACTCAAAGTACTTTTGCCACAGCTGCCATGGATCTTAATGTATTTACTCCATTGGGCATTACAGGAGCTATTGTTACTATTCCACCATTAGGTTTATGTTTAGCTACATTTTTAAGTCCAAAATTATATACAAAAACTGAGAAAGATTATGCTAAAAGCTCATGGTTGTATTCTTTAATAGCTGGGTTTACAGAAATTGCTATACCCTTAGCCATGAACGATTTAATTAGAGCTACTGTTGCAACTGTTGCAGGTTGTTTAGTAGGGGGTTCTATCGCAGGCTTTTTTGCTTTAGAATTATATACTCCTGTACTTGGCATACCACAATGGTTTTTTTACAATAATATTTATGTGTACATTGGCTCTGTTGTATCAGGGGTAATAACTACTGCATTATTGGTAAACTTATTAAAATCAATTAGTAATAGAGATATTAAAGCTATTGAAGCTTCTGAGGAAAGTATATAAAGAATAATAAAATTAAGCGATTCCGAACTTTTTTGTTCGGAATTGCTTAAATAAAAGATTTAAAACATAAGTAGAAGTTTAAATTTACACAATCTGTAATTTAAGTATATAATACATAATATTTACAAACTATTGAATCCAAATTAATTATTTAAAGAAAATTTATATGAAAATTGCACTTATTACATCATGTATGGCAGGTATTGCACATAGCAAAATGGCAGCCACTGCATTAAAAAAAGAGGCTGAAAAAAGAGGTCATCAAATGTCAATTGAAGAACAAGGCGGGCACAAAGTTCCGGTAAAGCTAAAGCCAGAAGAAATAGAAGAAGCTGATATTATTATAATTGCAAAAGCTGTTACTATTTCAGGCAAAGACAGATTTAAAAACAAACCAACATTAGATGTTAGTGTAAATAAAGCTGTAAGAAAACCTAAAGAGATAATGGATAAGGCAGAGGAGTTATATAACAATATTGAAAACAAATAGTTTGTATGGAAATAACTGTAAAAATTGTAGATAAAATTGGTTTACATGTACGAACAGCAAATATTATGGCAAAAAAAGCTAATGAATTTGAGAGTTCAATTACTGTAGCATATAACAATAAAGAAGTAAATGGCAAAAGCATGCTTAGTTTAATGAGCCTAGGTGCAAAAAAAGAAACTGAGATTAGAATAAAGGCAGAAGGTAATGATGCTAAAGATGCTTTAGACGCATTAAAAAAGCTTATTGAAAATAATTTTAGCCAACAATAATATCAGGGAATTCGCTTTTAAAACCTTTTAAGTACGCTAAAAAGCCTTTCAGATGTTTTCAAAAGGTTTGTAACGTTGAAAATTGAAAATATTTGTCATCTTTAATTGAAATGACAAATATTTAACTGATATTTTAAAAAGCAAATTCCCTGGCAATAATATATCCTATGAAAATTATCCGTGGAATAGCAATTTCACAAGGGGTTGCAAATGGTAAATGTATATTTATTAAGTCAGAATCTTATACAATTAAGAAAAGAGTAGTAAAAGACGACAAGCTTGAAAAAGAACTTTTACATACAGCCATTGAAAAAGTTAAATCAGAAATAAACACCGTATTAAGTGACAGTCAGCAGGATTTAAATAGTATTGAAGAGGAAATACTTCAAGCCCACCTTTCAATACTAGAAGACCCTGAGTTAATTATTTTATCGAATAAGAATATTGAGGATGAGCATATTTGTGCAGAATATGCCTTTTCTGAGGCAATAAATTATTATTGCGAATTACTTAGCCAGGTTGATGATGACTATATTAAATCGAGAACAAAAGATTTGTATGAACTTAAAGATCGCGTGGCTAAGGTTTTAATGGGAAAAGACACCTTGCCTGAATTAAATGATTCATCTGTAATTGTCTGTATAAACGATCTTACGGTAAATACATCGTTTGCTTTAAAAGGACTCAATATTATTGGATATTGTACTAAAAATGGTAGTAAAACAGACCATGCTGCAATACTTGCACGAAGCAAAAATATCCCTTTAGTGACAGGTTTAGATATTGATAATTTAGACTTAAACAATAGCCATGTTATTGTTGATGGTTTTTCAGGAAATATAATAATAGATCCTGACACAGCAACCAATACACTTTACAATGAAAAGAAATTAAATTGGGAAAATTTCAATTTATCGCTTTTAGAACAAAAGCATAATACTGCAATAACAAAAGACGGTAAAGAAATAAAGGTTTATGCAAACATTAGCGATAAAGAAAGTGCTGAATTAGCCTTGGCAAATTCAGCTGATGGCATAGGACTTTTTAGAACCGAATTCATTTTTATCGACAAAACATCAATACCAAATGAGGATGATCAGTTCAAAATATATCTAGAAATATTTAAGCTTTTCAACTCAAAAGAAGTTATAGTTAGACTGGCAGATATTGGCATGGATAAAAGCTTACCTTATTTAAAAATGGATAAGGAAGAAAACCCAGCATTAGGCAATAGAGGTATTCGTTTAGCCTTAAATAATACAGAACTTATATTAAAACCACAAATAAAAGCCATTTTAAGAGCCGCAGAAAACAGACGTGTTAAAATAATGCTGCCAATGGTAACCAATCCTTCAGAATTAACAGACGTTCGTAAAGTAATTAATGAATGTTATTTAGAGTTAAAAAATAAAGGTATTAGCACTCCCCAAAGCATAGCAGTGGGTATAATGATTGAAGTACCATCAGCTGCTTTAAGAATTCAATGTTTTCAAGATTCCGATTTCTTTTCAATAGGAACAAATGATTTAACACAGTATGTTTTAGCAGCAGATAGAACTAATCAAAAATTAAATTACTTATTTGATGAATTTAATCCGGCTGTTGTAAGTTTAATACATAGTGTGATTTTAACGGCTAAAAAAATGAATAAGCCTGTTGAGGTATGCGGTGAATTAGCATCAAACCCTATTGGAATTGCTATGCTACTAAGCTTAGGATTAGAAGAGATGAGTGTATCGCCATCTAGCATTCCATTAGTAAAGCACATTATCAGGAATGTAAGTTTTACTCTTTTAAACGATTTGAAAAAAGAACTCTTAAAAATGGATACCTCAGTGCAAATAAAAGATTATCTAACAAAAAGACTAAGTGTACTTCAACAATTAGAAACCATTAATATACTTTAAATCCAAATTTTAAGCAAGTTAAAATTTGGATTTCCATGCAGATTTATGTACCATTATAAAATTAAGTATTTTATCTACAATCTTATTAATTGGGTTAGAGATAATGAATTTATATACAAAAGGTACAATAATGGGACGGATTTCATTTCTTTTAACGATGTTTATTTTGTTTACGAATAATATATTTTGTAACAAAGCAGACTCTACGGAATTAATTTCTTTAACAAATAGTTCTATAGACACAACAGATATTACAGAGGATTTATTTCACTTAGGACAAGCCAATTTAGAAAGTAAAAACTTTATTTTGGCAAAACAATATTTTACTGAATATATTGATTACTACGACACAACAGATGATAAGAAGAAACACATTTTAATAATTTTACGTGTAAGCAGGCTATTTAAAACTAAATTATTCTACGGCATTGCTCTTGACTATTTACTAATGGCTCTTGATATAGCTATTGAATATAAAGAGGATGAATTGTCTGGTAAAATTCATAATAGAATAGGAGAAATTTACTATGATTTACATAGGTTTGACGATGCTTTAACTTATTACACTAAAGCCGAAAAGATATACAGTCAATTGGGAAATGAAGTGAAAATTGCGATATCGCTAAATAACATTGCAGAGATTCACAGATTCAATAAAAACTATCCTTTAGCATTGGAATATTATTTAAAGTCGATTGAATTAAATAAGAAGCACTCTAAAAAATTAATGCTAGCATATAACTACAATAATATTGCTCTTGTTTATCTTGAACAACAAAAAATTAACGAAGCATACAAATTTATACTAAAAGCAAAAGAATTAATATACATAAGTGAAGATAAAGAGAAACGAAGCTCAATATTTAGTAGCCTTGGATATTATTTTTATTGCATTAAGGACTATGATAAGGCAATTGAGAATTATAAAAAAACTATAGATATTGACATTAGCGGGGCTGAACGAGAAATTATTGTTATTCGCGATGCCTACGAGGGTTTACGTAAGTCATATTCAAACATTAATGACTACAAAAAGGCATATGCAAGTTACTTAAAGTACACTGAATTAAGGGAAAAGGTTTTTGATAAAAAAACTCAACAACAAATATTTGAAATTGAGTACAAAAGCCAAATTGAAAAGAAAGAGCAAGAAATTACATTTTTACAAAAAATTGTAAAACTTGAAAACAAAAAAAAGATTATTGCCAATACTCTCTTAGGTATGTTGTTTGTCTTATTAATTTTTGTAATATACTCCTTTATATTAAAAAGCAAAACATTGAGACAAAAGACAACGCTTTTTAAACAACAAGATAAATTAAACAAATTAGATCTTCAAAATAAAGAAGTTCTAAATCAAGCACTACTACTAGAAAATAAACAATTAGAAGCTGCAAGAGAAATTGATAAACTAAAGCAGAAAAACCTTGAAGAAAAACTTGAGCATAAAAAGCGCGAGCTTTCTTTATCAACTTTCCATATTATTAATAAAAACAATATTCTAGTTGCAATAAAAGAAACATTAAATGAACTAAAACAGCGTGGCGGTATACAAATAACCCCAGTAATATCTCAAATTAAAAGAGAAATTGATAGTTGTATAAATTTGGATGAAGATTGGAAAATATTTAAACTGCATTTTGAGAGTGTACATAAAAACTTTTATAAACGCCTAATATCCAGCTATCCTGATTTAACTTTTGATGAGCTAAAGCTTTGTGCTTACCTTAAAATAAATTTATCGTCAAAAGAAATTGCTCAAATATTAAATATTACTATTTCAGCAGTAAACAAAAGGCGAAACAGGCTTAGAAAGAAATTTAATATTGATCCGGATACCGATTTAGTTATATTCATTATTGAGGAAAAATTTTAATTATATAGCCTAGGTAATACCTTAGGTGTAGTTATATCGTATCTCATATCCGCAAGCAAAAGCGTAACGTTCTGCAAACTAAGCAATAGTAGCACTGCAACTTCACTGATTTATAAGATGCAAAAACTTATTAAAACTTTCATTTGCAACATAGTCGCACTGCACCCGAAAAAAAACGGTGCAGACCAGCCCTGTCTGCCGACTAGTAGTGCGTTTACAAATTAGCGTTGCATAATATTTGTTTAAGATTTTTTCTTTAGGCAAGGCAAAATTTGCGAGCATAGCAGTAGCTACGGTTAATGATTTTAACGCAGCATAAAGAAAAAAGATGGACAAATATGTGATGTTAATTTATGAACGCACTACTAGGCAGGCTGAATAATTCGGACAGGAATTGCGTATTTAAGGTAGTACTAAAAGCTGCGCACGTAATAAATATGTTTTAAAATGGAAACGTTGAATGTGTGGCAATAAAGGTATCATTCTCAAATGCAAACTCAAAATTTCTGCCCTATAATGAAAATGCATTACTCTTAAAAAAGAATAATGCATTTCACGTTTATCAAATGTAGTTTTACCATCTTCGCAGACAACGCAGATGGGTTAGCATTAGATACGTATGTGCTATTTGAGAGCCTTTATATCCAATTTATTACTAGTCATTTCAGTTTCACACCAATTAATGAACTGTAAACAAGATTTATTTGATTCTATACTAGCTTTGGCAAAAGGTATTTCATTCAACATTTTTGCAATAAAAAAATCAGAAAACATGTAAGCTGATATTTCATTAGGATGATCAATACCAACTGTGACAGGAAATCTATTTTTGAAATTTACAAAACTATCCATTGGCATATATTTAGCTTGCCCATTATCTTTTGTAATTACGCTGTAGGTATTGTTGGCAAATGTTACTTCATATACATTTTCCTCAAAATCTTTTCCCATAACAGGTATTCCATTTCCTTCTTTTAAAAGTACCCTTGACCAATAAAATTTATTTTCAACAATCTCATCCTTAATTAACCAATTATTTATTGGGGCATCAGGGTTTGTAATTTGATTCTTTACTATTTTATTGGTTGGTTCCACAACTCCTTTGGTATAATTCCAATGAGTTTGATATAAAGTCTCGAATTTAGCAGGGTATGTACTTTGAAGCGAGTGCATTTGTTCATGTACTATTAAACCTCCAATAGATTTCATAATAGCTACTTTATCACTATCCCATGTCGCTTCATTATAAGCTGTTGTTAATTTGTTTAGGTGCTTTTCTGATAGCACAATAAAGGTTCCTCTGGTATATGCAAAGCCACCACACAGTTCTTTTTCCACCTTTACAAAGCGCCATGGATGGTTTGCCATAAGAGACAAATTATTTTCCAAAAGGATATGTGTTATTTCTTTCATAACAGCATTCATAGCTTCTTTTTCAACATCACTAAATTCTAATATAGCATTTGAGAAATGCCTTTGTGCAAAATCTCTAGCGTCAAGCAAAGTACTATCCATTACATTTACACCTGTAAAGGCAGATATTTCACGTAATTGCAATTTAGAAAAGAAGGGATCATAAGTTTCATCAATTATTGCTTTTTTAGCCTCTTCGGTACTTAAGAAATTAATTCGATTATGAACCAATGGGCTTTTATGTAATAACTCAATTTGGAAATTGTTTAGGCTATATTTTGGGTCGATTCTCTCAGAGAATTCGCCATCGCCAAGTAAGTTTGGAATTGAGTCAGGAATTGAAGGTTCATCAACAATATGTTTTAATGATAAATTATGACCTACTTCGTGCCCTATAACAAAGGCTTCAAGATTTGGATCTGAATTTTCTCCCAAAGCAATAAACGTTATTGCTCCTCCGAACATACCTCTGCCCAAAGGACCTTTATTTCCATCCACAGCATTTACAAAAAACATATTTACAATATCACCATAGCCTTTTAAAATTTTCTCATTCATGGCTAATTTGCATATACTATCAAGGTTTATTTCACCATCGCGAGCTTTTGTGTTATTAAAATATATAGGTTCTAAAAAATAGAAATCAACTTGGGCTTTTTCATAGGCTCTATCTACCAATTCTTCGGGAATTTTCATTGATGCCGGATCATTGCCTTCATCTGATTGCAATACTATTGGTTGAACTATTATTAGTTTAGAGCTTATTTCTTTTTGACAATTTCCACTTGGCAAATAAAGAAAATAAAGTACTGCGAGAATGCTCAATTTTAAAACCTTCATAAATTTATGTTTTTATGCTTACGTTTAAAATATTATTTACTCTTAGCTTTAGAGCAGAATAAATAAGCTATTAAACGGTAATTTGTTACTATTAAATAATGACTAAACAAAATAAAGACTATTTACCATATTATTCAGATATTTTGGTATGACATTTATAGACATATATTATAAAAATGCCTTTTATGAGAAAGTGAAAATAGAGTTATTTTAGTTGTTCTTTAAATCCACATAGTGAGGGTTTGATTAGTTAATTAACAGTATTTTGCAATAAAAACACTTTATAAAACTTTTACAAGGCAAGCCCTAACTTTCAAACAGTTAAATAACTACTTGCGGATATTAGGTTAATATAAATCAACATACTGGGTATTTGGATTTTTTCTAATTTACATTAGGGTAAATTGAATTATAAGGGTCATAAGTATGTAGATTTATTTTGGAATATAATGACAACTATAAAATTTATCAAATAAATGAAGTTCAATCTGATTTTAATTGCAAGTATTGTGGCTATAATTCAAGCATTAGTGATAGGCATATATTTTATGGTTCTACCACCAATTTAGTGGGTAAATTATACATGTATGATATATTTTTTTGATAAATGATTCAATGTTAGAATGACAAAATGATACAATACATTTCTATCATAATGTTTCCGTAGTGTTTTTTTTACATCATTACCGCATTGACTCATTCTATCATTTATTTAAAACATCCTATCCACTAAATTCGTAGTAATACCTATATTAAAATGTATAATACAGAGGGCTGCTCCAAAAAAAAATGAAGCAGCCCTAAGGTATTACTAATGCAAATTAATAATAAATTACTGTTTAATTATTTGCTTTCTAATTGTTTGATTAGCCATTTTTATTTCAACAATATACATGCCTGATGGTAAGCTTGAAACATTAATACTTGTGTGTAATCCGCTAGTTACCACACGTTTGTATATTTTTCCTTGAGTATTATATATGTTTACACTCACATTACTAATTGGCAAATTAATTTCGAGTGTATTTGCAACCGGATTAGGATACACTATATTAGTTTTAGATAAAAGAGATTGGATATCTGTTGCTTTTTCAACATTTATAAAAGCCTCCTTTTCAATAGCATTACTACCAAGCGCATTAGTAACCGTTAAAGATACTTTATAGTTTCCCTCGTTTTTATATACTACAATAGGGTTTTGATCTTGACTTTCCGAAGGTGTACCACCTTCAAACTGCCATAACCACGATGTTGGCTCATACGATGATTTATCGGTAAAAATAACATTCTCGTCAATAACCACACTTGTTTTATTAGCACTAAAGTTTGCTATGGGTTCCTGAGGTTCGCCCTCTATTAAATCGGCTTCCCAGGCACCTCTTCCATAAGTACCAACAACAATTTTATTGGCTGAATGATGAATTTCAATTTCCGAAATCTGAACATTTGGTAAATCTTTACTAAAAGGAGTCCATTGTGAAGCATCACTATTTATATAATAAATACCTTTATACATTCCAACATAAAGTCCGTTATTTCCTTTATTATCAAAAGCAAGTGTTTTTCCTGTAATTGATGGTAGATTCTTGGTAATATCGCCCCAAGTAACACCAGCATCGTCTGATTTTTTCACAGTACCAGATGTAGTAATATAAGCAACCATATCAGGGTTATTAGGATTAACAGTAATGTAATTAATTCGTGATGTTGAAGAAGCTATTTCCTGCCAATCAGGAGTTACATCTTGTGCATTTTTACTTAGCCACACTTTAAAGCTATATGAATCAATTTTTTTGACAATATATATATAGTTATTGTTTGATTGCGCTACAGCTAATTTAGAAACATTACCTGTATTTGGTATTGATGAAGATATGTTAATCCATTTATTAGCTTCGCCTTGATTAGTATTTTTATACAAATCACCAAATCCACGATATAAAGTCTTAGGGTCAACTGGATCCATATCAAAAGCATCTGCTGAACCACCTGTAGGCATTCCGCTAAGCCATATTCTCGATTTTCCTCCGTTAATTGTTTTTGAAATTGAAGATGATAAATAATCGGTAGCATACATAATATTTGGGTCATTATAGTCAATTAGAACTTCATAACCATCGCCACCTTCCCACTCCATCGATAATTTATCGGGACCTTTCAATAAGCTTACACCGCAATCTTGCGATCCGCCACCAACTAGGTTTGCATCCGACTTGCAAAGTCCTATTCTGTAAAATTGTCTTACACTAATACCATTTTGTGTTAAGTCTTCAAAAGTTGTTTGATTATCGCTACTCATAAAAAGACCCCCATCGCAACCAATATACATTACGCCATTAATATACTTTGCTGTTTCAATATCGGCATGCACATAGCTATCGGGAACTATTCCATCGCTTACACTCCAATCGCCAGTAGAAGTAAAACTCTCAGCACTATTTGTTGAACGCCAGTGTTCAAATTGTCCTCCAACAAAAACCATAGTCGCATCGGTATTATTAATTGCAATGGTCATATTTCTGTATCCAAGCATACTTAATAAATCGGGGTCGCTACCGTTACGTACATCATAAACCATTTCAAAACTATCACCACTATTTGTCGATTTATAAATAGCTCCTGTAGTTTTCATGTAGTCGGTCATGTTAGCTTGTATAAGCATAACTAGATTAGGATTGGCTGGTGTTACAGCAATTTTTGTTCTTTGTTCACCTGCATATTTCAGTCCTGTTGTAATTTCAGAAAAAGAGTCTCCCCCATCGGTTGATTTGTAAAAAGATTTACCCGATGCATATACAATACTTGAATTACCAGGCATATATAGTATATCCTCAAAGATGGTATCTTTACTAATAATAGCAAAGGTACTGCCACTATCTATACTTTTTAAAATACCACCTGCAGTTGAAATTAATATTGTATTATTGTTATTGGGATCAAATACTATACTTAAAGGTCTGTCTGTTCCCGATATTCCACTATTAATACCGTCAAAAACCCTTGTCCAATTATCACCTCCGTCATCCGATTTTAAAACATTTGCATCTACATCAATAATAAATACATTGTCGGTATTTGATGGATTAATACCAACTCCTCTTACTTCCATTATTTCAAGGTTATCGCCTTTCGCCTCCCAGCTTTTTCCCGCGTCAACAGATTTCCATACCCCACCTGTTTCGCCAATTGCAAAAATTATTTGCTGATAAACTGGTTCTACATCAAAATTATTAATTCTTCCTATACCCGGATTTGTAGGAGAATTTCCTATTTCCCATTTAAAAGGACCAACATTTCTCCATGGATTTTGATCGCTTTTTATATTTTTACTATCAATATTATTCTTATGGTATTGAGTAAGTATTTTAGCGGCACTATTCTCTGTCATTACATAACCACCCTCAGTAATATTTTCTGAAGCCCTAATTTGCCAACGTCGGTAAAATTTATAAAACTTACCGTTTACACCCTCTGTACCATTATTCTTAAAATATAATTCTGCATTATCAACCTTTTCATAATAAGATATATTTGAATTATTAAGCATTTCGAAAAGTTCCTGCCCATTTACATTAGCTGTAATAGAACTAATAAAAATAATGAATAAAAATTTTAACACACTCATTTTGAAAATCCTACACTCTTTTCCTATCATCTTCACTTTTTTAAATTTATGTTAATTGCTTTAATTATAACAATGTCCGTTTGTGGTGGAACTTACCAAAAAATATAAACCTCACAATAGCCAGTCCATATTTTGCTTCGGGCTAGCTTTCATGCATATAATTATTAATTAATAACTAAATATCTCCACATACGAAAAGATTAAATTATTAGTTACAATTATTATATAAATCCGGGAAATTTACTTTTAACCATGTTAAAAAGTCTTTCAGACGTTTTTAAGTGGTTTGTAACGTTGGAAATTTTAAATTATTGGTATTACTACGAATTTAGTGGGTAGATAATAAAATAATGAGAATAACACCACAATTTATTGTGGT
>JAUXEM010000021.1 GCA_030620515.1 Salinivirgaceae bacterium | reverse complement strand
TTTTCTTACACAGCTGATTGATTTTTTTATTAACAATTCAGTTGCGGATTTAAGGTAGTATATATTTTGTTTAAGTTCTCAGTAGGCAGTAAGCAGCCATAGTAGTCTGTAGACTGAAAACAGGCGACTCTTTTTTAGCAATCTGCAATTAACCCTATATAATAAAGTTACCCACTAAATTGGTAGTAGAATCTTTTAATCTAAAATCTTCGATGTTTAGGCATTTGATTCCTTCTCGATTTTCTTAAAATAACCTTATTCTCTTCTCTAGCTATTAAGCGAACAATGTTTTTTTGGTGAGTAATAATTAGCAGAATACTTATTATTATTGAGAAAATAATTAGCGAAACTATTGTTTCTTTAAAAATGACAATGATAAGTACTGGAAAAATTGCTCCCGCAATCATTGAACTAAGCGATACATATTTCGAAATAAGTAAAGATATTGCAAAGATACCCATACAAATTAGAGCAGATACAGGATGTATGGCTAAAACAACGCCCAAAAGTGTTGCCACTCCTTTTCCACCTTTAAAACCTACGTATATTGGAAATATATGACCAAATACAGCTAAGCCTCCTAATAATAGTTGGAAATTTACATATTTTGCAGTTTCAGGAATATAATGGTGTGCAAATATAATTAAGCTAACAGCCAACCAACCTTTTACTATATCTACAATAAATACTATAATTCCGGGAGTAGTGCCTAATATACGAAAGGTATTTGTTGTACCAGCATTTCCACTACCATGTTCTCTTATATCTGTATTGTAAAACCATCTTCCTATCCATACCGACGTTGGGATTGACCCTAATAAGTAAGCACAAATAGATAAAAGTAAGCTTAGCAATAATATCTGCATAATTTATTTTTTAGACCACAAATGTAGTAAAAATCTGTCAATCGTATTTTTACTATGATAAACAGTGCTTTAAAACAAAAACCTCGCCAAAGTAGGCAAGGTTTCTATGGTGCTGTAAATTAATGTTTTATAATTGAGGGCCAGCAGCTAATAGTGCCTTGCCTTCATCGTTATCTGTGTATTTAACAAAGTTCTTAATAAATCTAGCACCCAAGTCTTTTGCTTTGGTTTCCCATTCAGCCTTGTCTGCATAAGTATCACGAGGATCAAGTATTGCAGAATCAACTCCCGGTAAAGCGGTAGGAACTTCTAAATTGAAAAAAGGAATTTGTTTTGTTTCTGCTTTTTCAATTGAACCATCAAGAATAGCATCTATAATACCACGAGTGTCTTTAATCGAAATGCGTTTTCCTGTACCATTCCATCCTGTGTTTACTAAATAAGCTTCGGCTCCATGAGCTTCCATCTTTTTAACTAACTCTTGACCATATTTTGTTGGGTGCAATGAAAGAAATGCTGCACCAAAACAAGCTGAAAATGTAGGTTGTGGTTCTGTAATACCTCTTTCAGTACCTGCTAATTTTGCAGTAAAGCCTGATAAGAAATGATATTGAGTTTGTTGCGGAGTAAGCTTAGATACCGGTGGCATTACACCAAAAGCATCGGCTGTTAAGAAAATTACTTTTGATGCGTGTCCTGCTTTTGATATTGGCTTAACAATGTTGTTAATGTGGTAAATTGGGTAAGAAACACGAGTATTTTGAGTAACAGTACCATCTGTAAAATCAATTTTACCATTTGCATCAACCGTTACATTTTCAAGTAGTGCATCTCTTTTTATTGCCTTAAATATATCTGGTTCCGATTCTAGGTCTAGATCAATTGTTTTTGCATAACAACCACCTTCAAAGTTAAATATACCATCATCATCCCAGCCATGTTCATCATCACCAATTAATTCACGTTTAGGGTCAGTAGATAAAGTTGTTTTACCTGTTCCTGAGAGTCCAAAGAAAATTGCTACATCTCCATCTTTACCTTTATTTGCAGAGCAATGCATTGCTGCCATTCCATTAAGTGGTAAGTAATAGTTCATCATTGCAAATAAACCTTTCTTCATTTCACCACCATACCATGAACCACCAACAACATGCATTTTTTTTGTTAAATTAAATACAGTATAAACTTCAGAATTTAAGCCTTGCTCTTTCCAATTTGGGTTTGTAGTTTTTGATGCATTAAGCGATACAAAATCAGGTTCACCATAATTTTCAAGTTCGGCTTCTGTAGGCCGTATAAACATGTTTTTAACAAAATGAGCTTGCCATGCAACTTCCATTATAAAACGAACTTTAAGGCGCGAATCAGCATTTGCTCCACAAAAAGTATCTACAACGTATAATTTCTTACCTGATAGTTGTTTTACCGTTGTTTTTTCTAGGTCGTTCCATGTTTCAAGCGATACAGGTTTATTGTCATTAGGTGATTCAGGACTAGTCCACCACATAGTATCTTTTGTAGTATCGTCTTTAACAATGTATTTGTCTTTTGGCGATCGTCCTGTAAAAACACCAGTCATAACATTAACAGCACCTAATTCCGAAACAACACCTTTTTCAAAACCTTTTAAATTCGGGTTAGTTTCTTCCTCATATAATTTATCGTGCGATGGATTATAAATAATCTCCTTTACATTAGTAATGCCGTATTTACTTAAATTGATGTTTTTCATAGCTTGTTTATATTTATTTAGGTATTCAAATATATTATATATATTAATATACTTCCAATTTTATTTAAAAAAGTATTTGTATGGCATAAACAGAAAAGTGTATTTTTTGTTTTTGAGTTAAGTAGCATGTTTTTGAGAAGGAAGCAAAAAAAAGCCCCGATTACTCGGGGTTTATACTATGATCTTGGGTGAAATCTCAGTATTGTATCTTTTAAAAATTCTTTATCTAAGTGTGTATATACTTCGGTAGTTGTAATCGATTCGTGTCCAAGCATATCTTGAATTGCTCGTAAGTCAGCTCCTCCTTCAATTAAATGAGTAGCAAATGAATGTCGGAAAGTGTGTGGGCTGATATTTTTTTCCAATCCAATTTTAGTTGCTAAATCTTTTATTATGGTAAAAATCATAACGCGAGTCATTTTATTTCCACGTCGATTTAAGAAAAGAACATTTTCATCATTTTTTCCAATTTTTAATGTGCCTCGATAATTTTGTAAATATGCAACTATTGCATCCTTGGCTTTTTTACCCATTGGAATTAATCGTTCTTTATTTCCTTTTCCTTGTACTTTAATAAATCCTTCATCAAAATGCACATCGGTAAGTCTTAAGTTTACTAATTCTGAAACTCGAGTACCTCCTCCATATAACACCTCAAGTATGGCTCTATTTCTATAGCCTGTTTCTGAGTCAATATTTATAGCTAAAATTAATTTTTCAACTTCTTCAGGAGTTAATACTACTGGTAGCTTTCTTCCAATTTTAGGAGTTTCAATCAATGCCGATGGATCTTTTTCTATATCATCTTGCAAAAGAAGATATTTGAAAAATGACTTAATTCCAGATAATGCTCTGGCTTGAGAGCTTGCACTCATCCCAGCTTCATTTATTAAATCTATAAACGATCTAATGTTATCTTGTGTTACTTTACCTGGCGTGCCAGCAAATCCTATCTCCTTAAGGAAAGTGGTGAACTTATTTATATCCTTTAAATAGGCTTCCACTGTATTGCTTGAAAGAGATTTCTCTAATGTTAAGTAGCTTTTGTAGCTATCAATAAATTCTACCCAAATCATAATAGTACTTTTTATATTTTAATGACATAACGTTAATGTTTCAATATTGTTCAATATAAATGCAAAAATCTACATAAAATGCGACAAATGCAAATATGTTAAATAAAACTATTATGAGACGATAAAATTTTATTTATAACGCTTAAACCTGCAAGTCGCAGTGCAAATAGGTTGTAAATGAGAGTTTAATAAATTTTAGCATTTTTTAAGTCAGCGAAGTTGCGCCGCTATTATTGTTTAGTTTACAGAGTATTACATATTTTACTTGCGAATATATGGTGTATAACAATATGCAAAACCACTAAAAGGTGGAATTTTTTAGACTTGGAAAATAATGTTGAAAAACCTTACTTTTTAGGTTTTTTTATTAAAGCAAAAACTATATTTTTGTGCACAAATAGGTCATGAGTCTAAATACTTGATTAACAATGGATTTAATTTCTAGAATAAGAGAAAAAGCAAAGAATCAGAACAAAACGATTGTTTTGCCTGAAGGAAATGAGGAGAGAACACTTAAAGCGGCGGATATTATTATAGGCGAAGGTATTGCCAATATAATATTATTAGGTAATAAAGAGGATATTGAAAAGAGTGCAGATAATTATTGGTTGGAAAATATTAAAAGAGCAAAAATTATAGATCCTAAGAATCATGTAAATAAAGAAGAGTATATAAAGGCTTTTGTTGAAATGCGTAAGAAGAAAGGATTGACATTTGAACAAGCTGAAGAGCTTATGGAGAATCCTTTATATTTAGCTGCAATGATGGTTAAAAAGGGTGATGCTGATGGAGAAGTTGCTGGCGCTGCTAACGCTACTGGTGATGTTCTAAGACCAGCATTTCAAATTGTGAAAACAAAACCTGGTGTTAGTGTTGTTTCAGGTGCTTATTTAATGATAGTTGCAGACAAGAGTTTTGGTAATGATGGTATGTTAGTTTTTGCTGATTGTGCTGTTCATCCAAACCCTACTGCTGCAGAGCTAGCTGAAATTGCTGTTGAAACAGGTAAAACTACTAGAGCTATTGGTGGTTTTGAGCCTAAAATTGCCATGCTTAGTTTTTCAACTAAAGGAAGTGCGAAACATGAAATGGTTGATAAAATTACAGAAGCAACAATATTAGCGAAAAAACTAGCACCTGATATGAAGATTGATGGAGAATTACAAGCGGATGCTGCAATTGTTCCTGCTATTGGTGCGAGTAAAGCACCTGGTAGTGAAATTGCTGGGCATGCTAATGTCTTAGTTTTTCCAACTTTAGAAACAGGTAATATTGCTTATAAATTAGTACAGCGTTTAGCAAATGCTGAAGCTGTTGGCCCTGTATTACAAGGAATGGCTGCCCCTATTAATGATTTATCAAGAGGTTGTTCTGTTGACGATATAGTTAGTTTGGTTGCAATTACATGCAACCAAGCTGCAGCATTATAGTATTATACATATATTAAAATTTATAAAATAAGATGATTGTATTAGTTTTAAATTGCGGAAGCTCATCAATAAAGTATCAATTACTGAATATGGCGAATATTGAATTGCCAGAAGTTAAAGCAATTGGGGTTGTAGAGCGTATTGGTTTAGACGATGGTTTGTTGAGTCATAAACCAATGATTGATGGTGAGTTAAAAAAATATAAATTTGTTAGTAATATTCCTGATCACAATGCAGGAATTAATCTAATTTTAGATTCATTAGTTAACAAAGCTCATGGTGTATTAAACGATATTTTGGATATTCAGGCAGTAGGGCATAGGGTTGCTCATGGTGGTGAATATTTTAGCAAAAGTGTATTGGTAGATAGTGTTGTAAAAGAAAGAATTAGCAAGTTAAGTGAGTTAGCTCCTTTACACAACCCCGCAAATGTTGCAGGTATTGATGCTATGGAAAAATTACTTCCAAAAGTACCACAGGTAGCAGTTTTCGATACTTCGTTTCACCAAACAATGCCACCGGAATCTTTCCTTTATGCTATTCCTTATGAATATTACACAAAACACAAGGTACGTCGTTATGGCTTTCATGGAACAAGCCATAAGTATGTTGCTGAAAAAGCATGTGAGCATTTAAAGGTAAATTTTAACGAGACTAAGATAGTGACTTGTCACCTTGGTAATGGAGCATCAATTGCTGCTATTAAGAATGGTAAATCAATAGATACTTCAATGGGATTTACTCCTGTTGAAGGATTAATAATGGGAACCAGAGTTGGGAACCTTGACGTTGGTGCTCTTCTTTATATTATGGAAAAAGAAGGTCTTGATTTAAAGGCAACAAACGATTTATTAAACAAAAAGAGTGGTGTTTTAGGTATATCAGGTATTTCTTCAGATATGCGCGATATTGAAAATGAAGCATGGAATAATAAGAACCCTCGCGCTACTTTAGCCTTAAATATGTATCATCAAAGAGTAAAACGATACATTGGTGCTTTTGCTGCTGAAATGGGTGGTATCGATATATTGATATTTACTGGTGGAATTGGTGAGAATGGTCCTGAAACACGTGAAGAAATTAGCTCAGGTTTAGAGTATATGGGAATTGAATTCGATAAAGATGCTAATGATGGAGTTCGTGGTAAATTAAAAGATTTATCATTACCTGAATCAAAAGTAAAAGTATTGGTAGTACCAACCAACGAAGAGAGGGTTATTGCTACAGATACTGTTAGAGTCATAAATGCTGATAATTAAATATTTAAACCCCGCTTTTGCGGGGTTTTTTATGTGCTGTAGAACAGAACCTGTTATACATGCAAGCGTATGTTTTAAGTAGTTTACATACATTAAATTTGTACTCAAAATAATAAATAATTTATTACAATATAGCAATATGAATATTACAAAATTAGAGCAAATGTACGATGTGCTGAGAGGCGCAGATAAACAAAGTTTGGTAGCTGTTTGGGCAAATGATTCACATACTGTAAGTGCAGTGAGTCAGGCTATTGATTTAGGTATTGTTGATGGTATTTTAGTTGGAGATAAAGCTGAGATTGAGAATGTTTGCCAGAAAGAAAATATCGACATAAAGAAATTTAGAATTGAACATGCCGCCTCTGATGTTGAAGCAGCCAATAAAGCAGTTAAACTAATTGTGAGTGGCGAAGGTAATATATTAATGAAAGGGCTACTTTCAACTGATAAATACATGCGTGCAATTCTAAATAAAGAAGCAGGTTTATTGCCTCCAAAAGGTGTATTGAGTCATGTTACAGTTATTGAAAATGCATTTTATCACAAATTATTAGTAGTTGGTGATGTGGCTATTATTCCTGAGCCAGATTTGAAACAAAAAGTTGCTATTGCAAACTATTTAATTAATACAGCAAAAGCTATTGGAATTGAAACACCAAAATTGGCAGTAGTGTCAGCTACTGAACAAGTGTTACCCGGAATGCAATCATCGGTTGATGCAAGCTTGCTTTCTAAAATGGGGGAGCGAGGACAAATTAGCGGAGCAGTAATTGATGGTCCATTATCTTTAGATGCAGCTATTGATAAAGAATCGGCTGATACTAAGAAAATTGGTGGTGAAGTAGCTGGAAACGCAGATTGCTTATTATTCCCTAATCTTGATGCAGGAAATGTATTCTATAAAATGAATTCAAAGTTAAGTAAAGCTGAAATGGGTGCATTTGTTGCTGGTGCAAAAGTACCTTGTGTTTTATCTTCGAGAGGCGATTCAACTAAAACAAAATTGAACTCAATTGCACTTTGTGCAATGCTAGCAGGCGCTAAAAAATAATATGTTTTCTTAAATCAACAAGTCGCGATGTGAGTTGTTGATTTATAGGAGTTTATAATAATAAAACGAGTGCCGTTAAAAAAGCACTCACGCCGTGACTATCAAACATTTAACTTTAACAGTTGCGGAATCAAGGTGTTTAATAACAAAGTAAAGCCTGTTTTATAGGATATTTATTTTGTTGTTAGCTATTTAAGCAATACTCACTTTTGCAAAAAAAAACAGACATGGATAAAATAAAGATTTTAGCAATTAATCCTGGTTCAACTTCCACAAAAATTGCGGTTTATCATAACGATAAATCGGTATTTCTTAAAACAATACGTCATAGTGTTGAAGAGCTTGACAAGTATGATAAGATTTCAGATCAATTTGCTTTTAGAAAAGAGATTATTCTAAAAGAATTACTTGATGCCGATATTTGCATTGATAAAATAGATGCAATTATGGGCCGTGGTGGTTTAATTAAGCCTGTTGAGGGTGGAGTTTATGAAGTAAACGAAAAACTTCGTCAAGATTTAGAAGTTGGCGTTATGGGCGAACATGCAAGTAATTTAGGAGGTTTAATAGCTCTTGATATTGTTAAAACATTACCTTCAGCCAGAGCCTTTATTGCTAATCCTGTTGTTGTTGACGAATTACAAGATGTAGCTCGTATATCTGGTCACCCCGAGTTTGAAAGAGTATCAATATTTCATGCCTTAAATCACAAAGCAATTGCTCGTCAGTTTGCTAAAAGTCGAGATGTTCCTTACGAGGAAATGAATTTAATTATTGCGCACTTAGGTGGAGGTATTTCAGTTGGTGCTCATTACCACGGAAAAGTAATTGACGTAAATAATGCTTTGGACGGTGAGGGGCCATTTTCTCCAGAGCGTTCTGGTACATTGCCAGCAGGACAGTTAGCTAAAATGTGTTACGACCAAAAATATAGCCATAAGGAGATGAAAAAAATGATTACCGGAAAAGGTGGTTTCATGGCGTATTTTGGTACAAATTCATCGTACGAGGTTGAATTAATGGCTAAAGATGGTAATGAAAAAGCTAAATTACTTCAAGATGCAATGGCCTATCAAATAGGTAAATCTATAGGTGAAATGGCAACAGTACTGCATGGCGAGGTTCATGGTATTTTAGTTACAGGTGGTGTTGCAAACAATAAAGAACTTATTAGTTATGTTCGAAATATGGTTGGTTTTATAGCACCTGTATTTGTTTATCCTGGCGAAGATGAAATGTCAGCATTAGCTATGAATGGACTATTAGTGCTTCGTAACGAAGTTGAATGTAAAGAGTATAAATAATTTTGCTATATTCAAAAAAAATAGGGGCTCACGAGCCCCTATTTTTATTCCTAATGTTTTTCGTTTATGGCGTAGTACTCGATACAGGCAAAACTTTACCATTATACATTTTGTGACCATTTAATGCAAAGTCATGAAAGTAAGATGCCATTTCAATGGCAGTAGTTGGGGCTTCGTACCCAGGAAATGCCTCAGCCAGCATCTCGGTTGCAACAGCACCTAAAGCTAAAGCATTAAACTTAATATTTGTATCCTTATATTCTTCAGCTAAACATTCTGTTAAGCCTGCTACTGCACTTTTACTAGCGGAATATGGTACTAGTCCAGGGAATTTAGAACTTCCTTGAAATCCTGCCATACTACTAATATTAATTACATGTGCTTTTTTTGCTTCTTTTAACAATGGCAATGTTTTTTGAATAAGAAACATTGGTGCAAGAACATTAACTTTAAATATTTGCTCAATTTCAGTATCTAATATCTCATCAAAGTTTCTATTCACTAAATAGCCAGCATTATTTATTATTATGTCAATATGACCTACCTCTTGACTAATTTCATTTACAAGCGTATGTAATTCTTTTTTATCTGATAAATCGAAAGCAAGCGGAATGACAGTGGAGTATGGTTGGTCTATTTTACAAGCTGTTGCCAGCTCCTCAATTTTCTGTTTATTTCTTGAAACCGCAAATACTTTATTTCCTTCAGTTTTAGCAAATAGCTTCACTGTTTCATATCCAATTCCGCGACTAGCTCCAGTAATTATTATATTCATCCGTTTATATTTTAATTTTTTATTGGTACGTATGGAATCGTTTTATTTAAAATAATTATTTTGGAGTTGTTATAGTTATTTTAAATTATACTTATTTCATAATTCTTTTTTGATTAACCGAAATTAGCGTATTTTTATTGAAAACATTCAACAAAAATTAACTTTTGGTATATCAATATAATTATTTAAGCAATTAATGATGAAGAAAACATGGTTACTATTAGTTGTTGTAGCTTTTAGCTTAACAGCCTTAGCTCAAGGTGATATTAAAAAGCAACGAACTTTAAGCGATAAAATATTTTTTGGTGGTGGAATAGGATTGCAATTTGGTAGTTATATCGGAGTGGAAATTTCACCGGTAGTAGGCTATAAACCTCTTGATAATTTGTATACAGGTTTAAAACTAACCTATCAATATTATGGTGGATCAAGTGTTCCTTGGTCTCAAAATGTTTGGGGGGGAAGTGTCTTTGCTGAATATGTTTTGTTGGACAGGTTTATTGGTCACGTTGAATATGAACAATTATATGTAAAAGAAAGCTACGATAGCGGTGCTGCTAGTTATGAATACTGGATAGGGACACCTTTAATAGGTGGTGGAATATATCAAAAAATGGGTGATCGATCGGCTTTCGTAATAATGGCTTTGTTTGATGTAAGCGGATCGAGTAATTCGGTTTATAGTAATCCAATTATAAGAATTTCATTTCTATTTTAAGTTTTTAAAATACTATCTATTTAATTACTAATCTTTGAAACATTATTCCCTTTTGTACGTTCATATTGTTTGTGCACTGAATTATTGACATGAATGTTTTAGTTTTTTGTAATTGATTTATAATCGTTTACGCAAAAATTTTGATTAGTCAACTTTTGAATGTTTCTTTGCACGAAATTTGTAAGAATATATTGATTTGTAAATTTAAATATCACAGAATAAGATGATTATTGCTAAAGACACAATGGTTACCGTTACATACGAACTAAAGTATGACGATGCCGACGCCCAATTAATTGAGAAAGTTGAAAAAGATAATCCTTTAACTTTTTTATGTGGTACAGGAAAAATGTTAGAACATTTTGAAGGAAAATTGACAGGTTTGAAATCAGGAGATGCTTTTGATTTTAAATTAACCGCTGAACAAGCTTATGGTCCAGTTACTGAGCAAGCAGTAGTTGATGTTCCTTTATCTGCTTTTGAGGTAGAAGGAAAAGTAGATGAAGAATTGGTTAAAGTAGGTAACTCAATTCCTATGATGGATTCATATGGAAATAAGCTGCATGGAATTGTTCTTGAAGCAAAAGATGGCAGTCTTAGAATGGATTTTAATCACCCTTTAGCTGGTGAAGATTTGCATTTTAAAGGAAAAGTTACTGAGGTTAGAGAGCCTAAGCCAGAAGAGATGATGGCTAGTTGCGATTCAGGTGGCTGCAACGATAGTGGTTGTGGTGATGGTGGATGCTGTTCTGGTTGCTAAGCGTTTACTCAAAAATCATTTCCGATTTTGATAAACATCTTTTGCACAAATATAAAATTAAAAATACTCACAGTAACTCTTGTATAGTTGCGTTAGAAAAACCGGATTATTTAATCCGGTTTTTTTGTGCCTTATATATTCATTTAGCCTATTGGCTTTAATATTGCTAACAACAAGTTCTTTTTACTAGCGTTATTGAATTGAGCTTTTTGTCCTTCTGTTAGTATGCGTTTGCTAGCTAAACCAGTTTTGTGAAAGAAAATATTTTTTTTATTTTCGTCATTTATTATATAGTTAAAACCCTTGGTTTCATTGTACCATTTAATAGCTGCTTGATTAATATAATACTTTGTTAAACCTGCCTGTGGCAGACAGGTCTTTGTTTTGCGCAAAGTCGCTAAGTCGCAACGATTTGATACTAAAACAATTAGCCATGCTGTGCTAATTGTTGTAATTAATTATTTATCAGATAGATATAAAAACATACCGAACCATTGTTAATAATAAAAATTTGATAATTGTAATTTAATCGCGAGGTTTAGCTTCATTTGCAACCAACTTTCTGCCCATGAACTCAGATTGGTTTAACTGATCAATTGCATTTTTACCTTCCTCATTATTTGGCATTTCAATAAAGCCAAATCCTTTACTTCTTCCAGAAATCCTATCTTGAATAATTTTAACTGATTCAACAGTTCCATATCCTTCAAAGACATCAGACAAATTTTTTTCGTCAACCGTATAGTTAAGATTGCCTACGTAAATGTTCATGTTACTTTATTAATTAATATTGGCTGTAAATAAGTACTTATAATTCAATTGATTAAAATGCTTTTTATTATGCTATAAACAAATGTAAGACATTTTTTTATTCAATACATAATTTTTTTTTTTGAATAAAAAAAGGCTACCAATTTTGGTAGCCTCACTAATATATTTTTAGTTTAATCCTCTACGCTCAATTAGTGGTTCAATTTTAGGATCAGCACCTCTAAATTTACGATATAATTCCATTGCATCTTCTGTTCCTCCTAATTCTAAAATATTAGTTCTAAAGGCAGCAGCAGTAGTTTTATTAAAAAGTCCATTTTCTTTAAATGCCTCAAAAGCATCTGCATCTAAAACCTCGGCCCATACGTAGCTGTAGTAACCCGATGAGTAACTGTTACCAGAAAATATGTGTTGAAAATAAGTACTTCTATATCTTGGAGCAATTTCTTTAATTAAACCAATTTTGTCCATCGACTGTTTCTCAAAAGCATTTACATCCATTGTAATTTCTTCCTTAGTAGTATGCCAGTCCATATCAAGATACGATGCAGCTATAAATTCTGTTGTTGCAAAACCTTGGTTGAATTTACCAGCTTTCTCAATTTTTTCGATTAACTCAGTTGGCATTGCTTCGCCTGTTTTATAATGTTTTGCATAGTGGTTTAAAACCTCGGGTGCAAACGACCAGTTTTCCATAATTTGCGATGGTAACTCTACAAAATCGCGAGGTACACTTAAGCTTGCATAATATTTATTGCTAAATAAAGCATCTAAACCATGACCAAATTCGTGGAAAAGAGTCTCTGTTTCATCTACACTAAGTAAAGCAGGAGTATCGCCCACGGGAGCTGAGAAATTGCACACAATGGAAACTACAGGAGCAACTCTTTTATCATTGGCATATTTTTGCAAACGGAAACTAGTACACCATGCACCACTGCGTTTTGAAGCACGAGGATGATAATCCATGTATAAAATACCAATGTGGTCACCATTTTCTTCTTTTGCTTCAAAAACTTCAACTTCAGGATGATAAATAGGCATATTTTCTAGCTTAGTAAATGTTATGCCATAAAGCTGGTTTGCTACCCAGAACATTCCATCACGAGCATTCTCTAATTTTAAGTAAGGGCGAATTTGATTTTCGTTAAGTGCATATTTTTGCTCTTTAACCTTAGCTGCATAGTACCAATAATCCCATGCTTCAATTTTGAATCCGCCTTTTTCTGCATCAATAATTGCCTGCATGTCGGCAACCTCTTGTTTAGCTACTCTTAGTGCACTTGGCATTAATTTTCCTAATAATTCATATACATTTTCAGGTTGCTTAGCCATGTTTTTTTCCAAAACATAAGCAGCATGAGATTCAAATCCTAAAATGTTAGCTCTTACAATACGTGCGTTCGCTATTTTTACTATTATTTCTTTGGTGTCGTTTTCGTCGTTGTTGTCGCCTTTGTTTATATATCCTTTATAAAGATATTCACGCAATTCTCGGTTATCAGCGTTTTCAAGGAATGGCAGTAAGCTTGGTTTGTGAATAGTAAATAGCCACTTGCCTTCTTGCCCTTCGTTTTTTGATGCAAGTGCTGCCGTTGCAATTGCTGTTTCAGTGAGTCCTTTTAAATCTTCTTCTTTTTCAATAAATAATTTAAAGCTATTGTTCTCGTTTAACATATTCTCTTTAAACTGCTCGTATAAAAGTGATATTTTTTCGTTTACTTTTCTGAATGCATCTTTTTCTTCTCCAACTAGATTTGCTCCGCCTCTTACGAAATTACGGTAGGTGTTGTCTAATAAAGTAGATTGTTCAACAGTTAAATTAAGTTCATTTTTCTTTTCATAAACTAATTTAACTTTTGCAAATAGTTGTTCGTTTAAATTAATATCGTCGCTATGTCCTGACATGATAGGAGCAAGTTCTTTATTAATTGCTTGCATTGAGCTGTCTGTTTTTGCTGATGATAAATTATAAAATACATTTCCTACTTTATTAAGCAAGTCGCCACTATTTTCAAAAGCAATAATAGTATTTTCAAAAGTTGGTTCATCAGTATTGTTTATAATATTATTAACAATGCTTTTTTGTTGTTCCATTCCTTCTTTAAAAGCAGGCATGTAATGCTCTGGAGTAATGCTATCGAATGGAGGAACTTGAAAAGGAGTAGTGTATTCTGCCAATAATGGGTTTTCTGTAGGCATATTTTCTTTTGTTTGGGTGTTGCATCCAAATAGTGCTATTAAAGCAACAATTGATGCAGTGAATAATACATTTTTCATTTAAATTTTAGTTTTAATACCAACCGGTATATTTATTAATTAAGAATTATTTTAATTATCATACTCTGAAAATACAGCGAAAATAGTAAAAATATTACCTTTTCAATTATTACTATGAATGTTATAGAATAGCTGAACTGCTATTAGTTAGGGTTTGCTGAGGAAGCCCATACTATGCCATATACAAAGCCGCAAGGTAAAGCTGTATAGATACTGCGAGCCGCAACAACCAGTCTGCCATATAGGCAGGTTTAGTATATGGTATATTATAGGCTAACAAATATTAATTGAGTGACAAATGCTAGGTTTTTTGATAGTAGCTGTAATAAAGCTTGCATTTATCATTGACACCAAGGGTTAAATTCTTGTATAATATTCTTGTATATTTTCATTCACTACCTGCCCGAATTGTTCAGCCTGCCTGCCGCCAAGGTTTACCTTCAGGCATGTCTCATAATATATCGTACTATTGCTATTGTGAGTTTAACAGTTGCGGAATCAAGGTAATATAAAATAAAAGATATATATATATCTTAATATATTTGTTCCTAAATAACACATATATAGATCGTATTATTATTGTTAATATGTTCTTATTGAATTTTATTTCAAAAAATGTGTAACGCTTTATTTTGTGATGCGTCTTTAATTCGAAACCATAACAAAGAAGCGTTCTAATAAAAATCGGAGAAATTTACATTAATTAAAAATAAAAGAAATAAGTGCATTTCTTATATGGAAGAGGTATGCTTATGGGTATACCGTTGGAACAGAAATGTTATAAAAAATTAGATTTGATATAATATTTATTAATAAAATAGTAATCCTTAAAACTAAATAAAAATGAAAAAATCAGTATTTATGATAATCGGAATAGTAGCTATTTCATTATCGACATTAAGTGCAAAAAATTTACCTGCTGTTGCAGCAAAATTACCAAGTAACTTAAAAGATGCAATTGCACAAGAAATTGATTACCCTGATTTTGCTCAGAATAACATGACCGAAGGCGAAGTATGGATGAAAGTTACAGTAAGTAATGATGATAAAGTTAATATTGTTGATTTGAGTGCTACGCAACCTGAACTTGGTGAGTATGTTAAGCAAGAATTATCAGATCTTTATGTGACAAACTTAGGTGTTCATAATGGTCAGATTTATTTCTTGAAAGTTAAATTTGATTTAATTGAGAAATAATAAGACGAAAATAAGTATTAAATAGGCTTCATAATATTAGAAGCCTATTTAATATATATAATTGCTTATAAAACAGGAACTAAAATCTATTTTCTGAAAAAAGATTAGAATTTTTGTAACGTAAATAATTATGTTGCGTCTTTATAATAAACCATAACGAAAAAAAGGACTTAAAATCCTTAATTAATCTTGCAAGATAAGACTCTGGGAATGAAAATTCCTTAATATGTTGAAATACTGTAACTAAGAATCGAAACCCTTAAAACCTGAAACGATGAAACTAGTAGCAGCATTTATATGCATTGTATTGATGTGCGTAAATATTAATGTCATTGCTGTTGAGGTCGATACCTCCCTTGTTGAGAATATACCTCTAAGTTTAAAGAAAGAATTGTCACTCAAAATGCATTTTCCCCAAGAAGCATCTGATAAGCAAATTGAAGGAGTTGTGACAACTTGTTTTGTAATAACACCCGAAGGAAAGATGAGAATTAATTGTATTAATGGTCATCCATTACTAACAGAATATGTAAAGTTACGTATGGAAAGTATGACTATGAAAAGTGAGTATTCGCAAGTAAATAAGCCAATGATTGTGAGATTTAGATTTGAAAATCAATCTTATTAAGTAAAAACCCTGCTTGCCATTTGGCAGGCTTAAAACCAGTTGATATGAAAAAGCTAGGAATTATTTTGGCAGCATTACTTATAATAGGTATAGCCAATGTACAAGCAAAAAAGCTGCCTACTGTAGCAGCTAAATTACCATGTCATTTAAAAGAGGTAATAACCGATCAAATTACCTATCCTGACTTTGCTGAAGATAACTATATAGAAGGTGAAGTATGGATGAAAATATGCATAACAGATGCCTCAGTTATAAAAATTGTTGACATAAGTTCTACCAATCAAAAATTAGGAAGTTATGTTAAGAAAGAATTATCCTCCCTATATGTTGAAAAACCAGGCTGTAAAGCAGGACAGGTTTTCTATCTCAAAGTAAAGTTCGATTTATTGAAGAAATAAATTCGAGTAATAAAAGTTGTTGTTGTTATATTATGGAAAATATTGTTCTCAGCAATGTTACCATACAAAAAAAAGCGGATCGTTATGGTCCGCTTTTACTGTATATTGTAAGTGTATTTCATTTTCAATTTAAAGGTTAAAACCCTTCTAGCTGTCAGATAGGTATGGATTTTTAATCCATAGTGGTTTATTTATTTAAATCATTTTTTTGGAAATGTAAAGGAAGAAGTTGTTTCGAGTTTTCAATAATCTGTATTGATTTTGTTCCTACCAGAATTATTCTAATATTCTGATTAAACCTAATTTCCGACTCAAGTAGTACTTGCCTACATGAACCACAGGGAGCTACTGGATATTCAATAAAACCATTTTTGTTTTTTACAGTAATAGCAATGGTTTCAACAGCTACTTTAGGGTATTCTGAGTTTGCATAGAATAATGCAACACGTTCAGCACATAAACCTGAAGGATATGCTGCATTTTCTTGGTTTGTGCCAGTAAGTACCTTACCATTTTTTAGCATGACACTAGCTCCCACCTGAAAATTAGAGTAGGGGGCATATGCTCGATCTACAGCCTCAATGGCACTATTTACTAATTCCCTATCCTCAATAGCTAATTCTTCAATAGAGTCGTATATCTTTACAAATGTTACTATTTCTTTATTTACCATGCTTTTCTAATTTCACCAAATTTACATAATTATATTTTATTGTTAGTACTTGATTGTAGTGTATATGTAGTTTTTTAGTGAATAATACTTTGTTAATTACTTTTGTACAAAATTTTTAAATTAGTTGCTTCAAACAATATTATTTAGATATTTTAGTTTCGTTGAATATGAAGATGAAAAAATGAAACACTCAAGATCAAAGCTCACCTGTCTGCTGAACCGGCAGGCAAAATATCATTAATTACAGAGTAATCATGAATGTAAATAAAAATTATTGTGAGTAGTTATTTGAGTGTTACATACCTGTATAACTGGCAAAGGCACGTTATTTGAAAGAGTGTTTTGATTTTTCGACTATATATTAATTTGAAATGTTTAACTAAATTATAATCTAGTGAATAAAATACTTCTACTAATTTTAATTGTTTGCTGTGCAGCATTGAGTGCTTTTGGGCAAAATAAGATAACACGCGATCAATATATTAATAAATACAAAGATATTTCTATTAAAGAGATGAAGGAATTTGGGATTCCGGCAAGTATTACTCTTGCACAGGGTATTCTTGAATCGGATAATGGGAATAGTACATTGGCACGCAAAGCAAAGAACCATTTTGGAATTAAATGTCATAGCAGTTGGACAGGATCAACATTCACTCATGATGATGATAGACCCAATGAGTGTTTTAGAAAGTATAAGTCGGCAGAGCAATCTTTTTACGATCATTCTAAATTTCTAATAAAGCATAAACGATATGCTTTATTATTCGATTTTAAGATAACTGATTATAAGAGTTGGGCAAAAGGTCTTAAAAAAGCTGGTTATGCAACTAATTCAAAGTACGATAAGTTGTTGGTTAAGATTATAGAAGAAAATAGATTGTATATTTATGATAATAAAAAATACAAACAAACAACACCAAATAATCAAGTAGAACCAGTAGAATATTTAGCTGACGATGTGGATGATTATGCAGTTAATCCTTTTGGAGAAAATGTTTTGTATGAAAATAGAATTGATTATATAGTTGTAAAAGAGGGAGATAGCTTTGAAGCTATTGCACAAAAGCATGGTGTAAGGGCATGGCAATTGTATAAATATAATGAATTAACTAATGGTGTTCAGCCTGTTGAAGGGCAAAGAATATATTTGCAGCCTAAGCGAAAGAAAGCCGATGTAAAATACAAAAATCATACTGTAAAAGCTGAAGAAAGTATGTATTCTATTTCACAACAATATGGAATTAAACTAAAAAGCTTATATAAAATTAATAGTATTGAACTTGGTGCTCAACCTGAAATAGGAACCAAGTTATCGCTACGTAAAAAAGTAAAGAAATAGTTTATACAACTTTATACTCACTTATATTATTGAACCCTTGTAATAAGTCACGAGTTTTCATTCGTTTTTTTCCTGCTAATTGTAATTCATGAATTATTATATAACCTCCGTTAACAGCTACTTTTAAGTAAGTTTTATTATCGCTAGTTATGTCGCCAATATTCATTGAGTGAGAAGTACTTTCAATTTCCGAAACAAATATTTTAAATGAGATATTTGTATCGTTTCCATCATTTAGTTCTCCCCAAGCAGTGGGATAGGGGCTTAATCCTCGAATTAAATTGTGAATACTTTTCGCAGATACTGTCCAATCAATTTTGCAATCATTTTTAAAAATTTTGGGTGCTTGCTTTAACTCCTTATTTATTAATTGCTTTTGGGGTGTTTCTTTGTATTCTCCATGCATTATACAATATGCTGTTTTTAATAAAAGTTCTGACCCAGTTTGCATTAACTTGTCATGAACTATTCCTGCATTATCTATTTCGTTAATTTCAATTTTTTGCTGATCTATTAAATCGCCTGTATCAATTTCATGTTTAAGAAAAAAAGTAGAAACGCCTGTTTCTTTTTCTCCATTAATTACGGCCCAATTTATAGGAGCGGCACCTCTGTAGTGAGGTAATAATGAGGCATGTAAATTTATTGAGCCCAATGGCGGCATATTCCAAACAGTTTCAGGTAACATTCTGAAAGCCACTATAATTTGTAACTCAGCTTTCAAATTTTTTAGCTCATTTTGAAAATCCTTGTCTTTTAAGTTTGTTGGCTGTAGAATATTTAAATTTTGCGAAAGTGCATATTCCTTAACCGCCGATTGGCTTATTTTTTTTCCTCTGCCTGCGGGTTTATCTGGGCTTGTTATTACTCCAACTATATTAAATTTGTCTTCAACTAAAGCTTTTAAACTGGTTACTGCAAAATCAGGAGTACCCATAAATACTAATCTGAAGTTTTTTTTATTGTAAGTCATTGTGTTGATATTGTTTATTTTAATACTAGCTGCGTTGTTGATAAATAGCTTAGTGCAAGTTTTGAAGGAAATATTGCCTGCCCATTCAGACGAGACACTCTTGCATAGCCTACCCTAATTATTTAGGGTAGCTTTTTTTATAAAAAAAAACTACAAAACTCAATCGAATTTTGTAGCCTCAAAAGTAATATCTTTAATTATATATTATTCGGGATTTTCAACTTTTTCATAGCATCTAACCCAATCAATTTCGTATGTTGAATTTATTTCCTGTCCGTTTGGATCTCTTTCTATTCCTGCCGATAATAAAATGTACAAGGGTTGATCAGGTATTCCATTATTAGTTGAATAAACTTCAATACCATTTATTTTCCAGGTTATTTTTTCAGGTGTCCAATCTACAGAATAAATGTAAAAATCTTTAGAAAAAGAAGCTCCATTTAGTTTTGATGTATATACTTGAGCATCCTTAGAATTATCAGGGTCACCTATCATTGATGACATTTGCATTCTATTTGCCTTATCCATATTGAATTTAAATATATCAATTTGAGGTAGTTTTCTCTCTCCTTTTAACCAAAAAGCTTGATAAACAGGAGAGTTGCTTCCAATTTTAATTTTAGCTTCGAATTTCCCATATAATTGTCTAAAGCTATTAGCCGTGCTTAGCATACCAGATGTATAATCAAATTTTTGATTTGAGAAGCCATGAACTGGATGCCAAACTTTCCCTTCAGCACTTTCTTTTTTTGTAATAATTTTCAATGATTCACCGTTTAAATTAATATTATTATTATCGGTGTAATATTGTTTTTCACCAGCTAACACATATCTATCGTTTACTAACATTTTACCCCAAAAGTAACTATTCATCCAAAAGTCATTATTTAGCTTATTATCGCTAAAAGTATCTTCAAAAGTGACTTTCCATTTCTTATTTTCATTAAACTTATTGGAATCCTTTATTTTGAAATACCACTTAATTTCGGAATCATTTTTTAGTTCAGAATATCGTTGTTCTTTAGTGTATTCTTCCGTTTTATTGTATTTTTCTTTATCAAGCATATAAGTTTTATATTCTTTAAACTTATCGCTATTTATTAATTCATCAAGCTCATTATATTCGTTTAAAAGCTTACTTTCTTTTAAAGTAAGAAATAATACAAAAGGCTTCGATTTTTTAAATTTGATCCAATGTTTTATTTGTTCGTTGTTATTTAATTCTTTTAATCGTTGTTCGTTTTTAAACTCGTCTGAATTTTCGTACTTCAAATGCTCTATTGATTCTTTATATTCATTTGAAGTTATGTATTGCTCCAGTTCAATATATTTATTTAGTTCAATAGATTTATCTAAAGCTTTAAAATCAGCTAAGAGCTTCGATTTTTTAAATTTGAAATAGTTTTTGAATTTGCTATTTGCTTTTAGTTCCTTATATCGTATTTGCTTTTTATACTCTTCCGTATTTGTATAAACTAAGGAACTAAGCTTTTCGTTATATTCTGACGAGTTTAAATAAGCCGAAATTTCTTCAAGCTCAATTACTTTGCCTGGTTTTTGAATATTTTCTTTATTTTCAGCTTTATTATAGTTTTTAACATCGGCATGTTTTTTTAATGCCGTTAGTTCTTTGGTTTTGTTTTTTTCTTTTTTAAGTTCAGCTTTTAACGATATTTTAAAGTCTTTAAGTTTATTCGATTTTATTAATTCAGCAAGCTCAATAAACTCATTAAGTTCATCGGAATCGTTAAGTTCATTATATACACCCAATTGCGATGAATTAAGTGTAGAGAAGTATGTTTTGAACTTTTTTGATTTCTTTAACTTTTGGTAATCTTTATCTTTTTGCAATTCTTCAGTTAAATTACCAGCAAGTTCTGATTTTTTACTACTATGCTCAGTTGAGGTTACTACTGAATTAAGATTCTGGTATTCAGCTAGTAATGTTGATTCCTCGGTGGTTAGATATTGCTTGTAATCGTTTGATTCAAGAACTGAAAAATAATTTATAATACCCTTATGCTTTTTAAGCTTAGCGTACTTTTTCTCTTTGTTGTATTCTTCTGTCTTTTTAAAATCAAGAGCAAGAGTATTTTTCTTAAATTCGATAAAATCATTCGAATTTATGTAAGAATCGAGTTCAGTAAATTCAGATAATAGTTCTGATTCTCTAAACTTATTTAATTTTTCAAATTCTTCCTCAAGCTGAATTCTATTGTTTTCAATTTTCTCCGTTTTTGGAAGAAAACCAAATGTTGAACGTAATGAAAAACCAAAATTTGCCATATAGGTATATTTCTTTAAATGTTTTACAATGCTTTTGGTAAGGTAAACTTCAAGGTTGTGCCCTTTTCTTTAGAGCTTTCCACCCATATTTCACCACCATTTTTCAGTATAAATTCTTTGCAAATAATCAGACCCAAGCCAGTGTTTTTATGTTCACTAGCAATGTCCATTTCTTGTCTATCTTCAATTTTAAAGAGCGATTTTAAAACTTTTTGTTCTATTCCTACTCCCTCATCTGTTACTTCAATATTAATCATATCGTTACTCTCTTTGGCAATAATAAATATTATACCGTTATTTTTAGAATGAGTTACAGCATTAGCTAATATGTTTCTAAAAACTGTGGTAACCATATCAATGTCAAAATAGCCATAAATATTCGAATCGACATTTATTTTAAATATAAGATTTTTTTGTTGTATTGCACCATCATATAGTTCAATAGCCTCTTTTATTGCATTTAACAAGTTTGAACGTTTGAAGTTTATTTTCATGCTTCCGGTTTGGGACTGAGCCCATTGTAGCAATTTATCCAAAAGTGAATATGCATTTTTAGAGAAGTTGTTTATTTTATCGATTGAATTTTTAATTTCGTCTTCACTTAAATTATCAAAATTTGATTTTAATGATTCTGTTACTTTATGAATAGTCGAAAATGGGATTTTTAAATCATTCGCTATGATAGTAAAGAATTTGTCTTTAGTTGAGTTAATTAATTCTAGCTCATTCTTTTGAGAATTAATTGACTCTTTGTCTTTTTCTAATTCATATTTCTGCTTTTGAATATTTAAGGTGCGTAACGTCAGTTTTTCTTCCAGTATATTATAATCGCGCAATCTTTTTATTAGAGCAATGAGCACACTTTCCCATATTACTGGATTTTTCTTTGTGGCTTTATCAAATATTTCTTGTTTAAGTTCTAAAAGTAGTGAATCTCTTACAGCAGTTACTGTAGCTGATCTTACTGCTGAGTCTATTAGTGAATATTCACCAAAAAACTGCTTGTTATTTAGGATTGTAAATATATATTCGTTGTCATGTATTTGTACACTACCATCTAAAATAATATACATTGCGTGATCCTGATCTCCTTTATGAAAAAGCACTTCTCCTTTTTTTAAAGAGATTGTTTTCATGTTTTGAGAAAAATCTTTTAGTATCTTTTCTTCAAAACCTGAAAAAATTTCTACATCATGCAGTAAAGATGTTATATCTTGAATATTATTCCCCATAAAGGTTTTGGTACAATTGTAATTGTCTGATTAAGTTACTAAGATAGGAGTAAATTATCAAGTTTTCAAAATTCTGTTTCATAACTTTTTGTGAATGTTATAAATAGGAGTGTATGCTCTTCTAATTTAACGATTTATATATGTAATGCTAAAAAAAAAATAAATCATATATCAGCTGATTTGGCTTACTAAAAATAGTAATGAGAAAAACATTAATAAGCAAAGCTAAGATTATCAATAATTAATGTACTACCAATTGCACCAATAAATTTATCACCATCTTTACTTGACAAAGCAACAAATGTAATATGTGTTGGGGTTTCTGAGTTAACATACTCAAATGACACTTCTATTTCTTTCATTCTTAAAACTATGTCTCCAGATGAAAATTCTGCTCTAGCAATTTTAACTACTTTATCATCAATCCGTTTTTCCAATATTACATAAATAATAAATTCATCTTCGCCACTAATTTCAGTTACAGTAAAACCTTCTGTATCGGTATCATTTGCAGTGGCTTTAATTAAAATTTTTCCCGGACTATACCGATACCACATTTTCATGGCAATTGGTCGTAATCCAAATCGTGTTCCAAAAGTTTTTGCCAGTATCGGGTTTGTGGGGTTAGAAATAGCCGAGTCTTTATTAAAAACCCCAGTATAAATTATTCCCGAATTAATTGGTAAAGTACCTGTTTCAAAAGTTTCTAACTTTACTTGTGTACTTTCGCCTTCGGGGAATTTTGTTGTTCCGTATAAACTATATGCGCTTGTAGCATAATTTGCCGTAGCCCAAATAGTAGAATCACTTTTACCTGGTTCGTTATACGATTTGTTATTAATGTCTTCACTTACATACCAATGCTCAAAATGCGAGTTTGGCAATTGGTTACCTACAAAACGAACCTGCCATATTTTACTTTCGCCACTTTCAGATGTGACTTTAAACACTTTTGCATCATCAGCATTTACAAAGGTTATTGTACTAGTAGTATCAGGTGAAATTGTAGCTTTGCTCGAGATTTCAATATCAACTTTCAGCTTTAATTCTCCTAAGTTTTCAGGTGTTGGTATATTTGGAATTAAATAAACAATTCCATTCATCTGATCAATCTCATCAACAATAACTAAATCATTAATATTTGAGCTAATTATTGAAATACCATCAATATTAGCATCGCTATTTTTGTTTTTATCTTTAGAACAAGTCAGAAAAAAAACGCCAACTATTACAATATAAAAAACATTTTTCATAAATCTGATAATATTAATTTGAGTTGATAATTACACACTAAAAAGTAAATGTAATAAAAAAGTCAGGATAGTAACTCTATCCTGACTTTTTTATTAAGTGTGCACTAGTACTTCGAACGTCATTATATAATTAATTGTTACTAGCTATGGGAATGCGAACTTACTAAACTTTTTCCTGTCTCCGTTCTCCCTTTTTCTATATTATATTGCTAAACCTAATTCCAAAATAGATAGTTCGCGGTAATCCTGGACCATATACATATGTAGGGTCTCTATTTATGCCACTATCAAAATTACTTTGGTACGAATTAAACATATTTTTCACTCCACCATTAAGCTGCAAAGTAGTTCCATTTAGTTTTATATCGTACATTAGTTTAATTCCCATATCAAAAAACTGCTCAGTTGTTTTTATTTCTGATTCGGCATAAGGTATAAGCATTTCTCCGGTATATGTACCTGAATACGATAAGCATGCACCATTCCAAAAGTCGTAATCGAGTGTTATAAAACCATAGCTGTTTGGTGTACGCATAAATTCTTTTTCATATATTCCTACTTGGTCGCTAAATATTAATTGTGGTTTTTTGTATTCACTTTTTTGATATGTGTATCCTGAACGAATCATGAAATCGCTTGATGGTGCTAAATTCCACTCAATGTTAACACCATAAACATGTGCACCATCGGGGGCATTCATTCTTGTTTTATAAATAACTCCCTCACTGTTAATAGGCGAGCGTTCATGCACAAACGGATTCATTAAAGCAGTATAAAAGCCCTCAATTAGCCATTGGTTTTGCATATATCCTAAAGGCTTGTCAATATCTAACGATGCCATATAACTTCTACTCTCTTCTTGCTTTAAGTCGGGATGATTAACATGTACTACTTTTTGAGCACCCGAAGCCTCAATATGTAAATCTTCGTCGAATATTTGCGGAGCTCTAAAACCTTGCGAATAGCTTACTCTAGCCATAACATTTGAAGTAATATCGTACTTAAAGCTTAATCTAGGGCTAAGTACCGTACCAGTAACATCGGGTTCGTTGCTCATTTCATCTTTAACTATATAATGATCGAGCCTAGCGCCAAGCGATGCTTTAAAACGATTCCATTGCCATTCAGCTTGTGCATATAAGCCAGTTGTATTCAAATTTTGTTTTGTAATAATCATATTATCAACATGATTACCGTTTACAATATCGTAGTATCCAAGCTTATTATCCTTTAAAAAGCCACCTGTATTTTCTATTCCAGTAACTATATTACCTTTTGCAAAAAGTAGTTTCTCCTTATCTACAGATAGCTGTGTACCTACCGAATACGATAAATCAGTAGTTCGACCATATGCCGACAAATCGCTATTAGCACCATAATAACTCTTACGGTTAACATTTTGTACCGATCCAAATATGCTCAGTTTATTTCCATCCTTAAAAAGCTGGTCGTAACTTAATGCACCGGTATTAATATTATGCTCAACAGATTCTGCAATATCTGCCTCATGTTCAACATAATCAAATTTATTACCGCCACGCCTGTTTTCTCTAATATTAAAATAATCGACAGTAATTTTACCACGCTTACCTGTTCGGTGATAGGCACGCGTACCAACAGTAGTATTTTTTATTAAGGCTATTTCTGAAAAGTCGTCGCCATTAGCATCAAAAGGTTGCCTATCGCGTATAAAGCCAAAAACCGTTACTCCAGCTTTTGCCTCCAAATCGACTATTGATGCATTAAAATTTATATTATTGTCGAGTGCGGGATTTCCAGAACCATTTACTCCCACGCCAATTATACTAGAAGTTGTATTTATATCGAACCCACTTTTTAATGGGTCTTTAGTAATTAAATTTACAGTACCAGCAATGGCGTTACTCCCAAACAAAGCAGAGCCTCCACCACGAACAACCTCTATGCGCTCAATCATATTTGCCGGAAAAAGTTCTAAACCATATACTCCTGCCAAACCGCTAAAAATAGGACGGCTATTTATAAGTATTTGACTATATGGTCCCTCCATGCCATTCATTCTAATTTGCGTAAATCCACAATTTTGACAGTTATTTTCAATACGCAAACCAGGTGTAAAGCTTAATCCCTCGCCTATGGTAACCGATTGTGTATTAGTAAATAATTTGGGCGAAATTGTACTAACTACGGTCAATGCTTCTTTACGATTTTGCTCATTCCGGTTAGCCGAAACCACAACTTGCTCTAGCCCAATTAAATCTTCAACTAAATCGAATTTTAATTCGGCAGTATTACCCAATTTTAAATCAACCTGTTTTGTTTGCGATTTAAAACCAATTGCCTGTGCTTTAACTTTATAAATATCTGGTTCAAGGTTAAATATTTGAAAATGCCCTGTTTCATCAGTAGCAGTACCAATGGTTGTTCCCTCAATAACTATAGTTGCAAAAGGTAAATGTTCGCCATTACCTGTAACATGCCCAATTAAGTGAGTGTCCGATTTTTTTTGTGCACTCGTAAAAAGTACTATAAATAAAAATAGTACTGTATATATAGATTTTAATTTATTCATTTTTTTTATTTTTAATGTATTGCTATGGTATAAAAGGTTTTATGCTAGAACTAAAATTTGTTTATTTTGAAAAAAAATAATTAGGCTATTAGCAATTTGTAGATTTATCCTTAATATTTTTAAATAGAATACAAACTTATAAATGTCACAGCAATTTAATTATTAGACTAATTACTATGCTACAACAAGTCTATTTTAGGATGTTTATTTAATATTAGGATATACTAAAAGCAGGAGGAGCTCTTAAACCTTTTGAGTATTTAATATAAGAGCTTTTGCGCTCTATAATTTCATCAACCTTATCAACTGCTAACCAAGTTTGCTTAGTATTCTCAAAAGCGAAAATACCAGTATCATCATTAGTACTACTATCAAAAAACTGAAGAATATAATACTCGGTATTTGAGTGCTTGTGTTTTTTTAAAGGAGTATCGGCATTACTGTTTTTATTGAAAAGATGAGAGTGCTTAATTATTTTTTCATTTCCAACTTTATGGTAATGTACATTTACAACCTGCAAATATTGCACTGCTGTAAACAATACTAAAACTAGTAATAAGCCTATTTTTTGTATTCTTAATTTCATTAATTCTCTCGAATTTTTTTGTTGTGCAAACAAAGCAAAATTAAATAACATACACAATCACTATAAATAGTGATTTTTATGCTGTATTACATATCAATAGTTCATTAAGTTTTATTAAGATATTAATCACCAGCAACTTGCATTCGCAAAGATTATTGCCGTAAAGTATTGATTGTTTGTATTTTGATTAAAATTAGCAAATCAATAATTTGACAAAGTGTTGACAAAAGAAAGATGATGTTCAATACGTCTAACTCGATAGCCATTGCCAGAATAAACGACGAAGGTATCTCCTTATTTATTAAAAATAGAGATTGCTTCATTTTATTAGCAATGATCTAAAACTCACTTTTCGTGTACGCAACCCTCCTCTTACCTTTCTCATCAATAAAAGTATTAAGGCAGAAAATATTACTAATACTTAAGCGTTGTTATTTACATAGATTCAAAAACAATGAAGAAGCCAAATTTAAGTTTATACCGTATTTTTAGAAAAATGGGTGTCCCCAGAGAACAAGTAGCATTGAAAACAAACCTATATAAGGATTTAGGTTTTGATGCATCAGACATAAACATCTTACTCTTTTTTATTGAATCGAGATTTAATATTAATATTAACGAAAAAGAAATAGGTCGTTTAGTAACTATTGGGCACACCATAAATTTTGTGGAAGAAAAAATAGACGAGTATGGTAATTACTAACTTGTTAAAAAAAACTAGTTCAAAATACAAGCAACTTCATCAAAACTACCTTTTTCTATTATTACAGCTACAAAATCAATATCTTTTTCTGAAAAGAGTCCTATTGGTAGCTAACAATCCTTATTATTTTTCTAAATTAGCAAAAAGCTAAATTCATTTACTATGGCCAAAGCCATTTCTATAATTAATAATAAGGGAGGAACAGGTAAAACAACTACAACTCTAAATTTAGGAGCTGCCCTTCAAAAAATAGGTAAAAAAGTATTGCTCATTGATTTAGATAGTCAATGTAACCTTTCTAATGCATTCAATATTCAAAACCCCACTGAACATATCGGAAATGTAATGCTTAGTAAGAGTGAACTAAGTGATGCTATTATTAATGTTAACAACATTGATATTGTTCCTTCGGTAACTAATTTGCTTGAGTTTGAATATATGATAAATAATGAGCCAGGCAGGGAATATTTATTAAAAGAGGTACTCGACAAAAATAATCATTACGATTATGTAATAATGGATTGCCCACCTAGCTTAGGCACATTAGCAATTAATTCGCTGGTGGCTGCCGATTCATATATTGTACCCATGCAAGCCGAAAATTTTGCGTTTCAAGGGCTCGACCGTATTTTGGAAAGTGCAGAAAAAGTTCAACGACGAATGAATAGAAATCTTGAACTTGCTGGCATATTAATGGTTAAGTTTCAACCACGAACTAAATTTGGACAGGCGGTAGTAAAAAACATAGCACAGAATCACAATTTAGATGGAAAACTATTTAATGGATATATTAGACAAGATATTTCTTTAATGGAAGCTCCCGCATTTGGACAAAATATTTTTGAATATGCGCCAAGTAGTCGTGGTGCTACCGATTATTTAAACATTGCAAAAGAATTAATATTAAAGTATGGCAAAGCGTAGTAAGAAAAATATAAAACAAATTCAAGATGCTCTTCTTTCTAATACAGGTTTTTTAAACCGAGAAGACAGCTCTGGGGAAGAAACTATTCATCAGGATATAATTGATGACGAAGTATTGACAAAATATGAAGCCTTGGCTGAATACGAAAAAACTGATACAAAAACATTAATAAACAAAGCCTTAGGTCACTTTCTAAAACTTAAAGGACTACAACTGGAACAAGCCTTAAAAAATAGAAAATAATGAATTTGTTTTCGAGCAGCCATTAGATATAGGTATACCTCACAGAATAGCACTATAAAAACATAAATAACAACAATTTAACACATATTAAAAAAATGAACGATACACTCGAAATATTAAAATATACTTTGCCTGCCTTAGTTGTTTTTATTACCGCCTATTTAACACTGAATAAATTAATTAATAGCGAAACTCAAAGGAAAAAAGCCGATGTAGCTTTAAATAACCACAAAATAATTACGCCTATTCGTATTCAAGCATACGAACGAATGATTCTTTTTTTAGAAAGAATAGCACCACAGTCAATTGTAATTAGACTTCAGCAACCAAACATGACAAATTTGGAACTTCAGGCTATACTTTTAAAAAATATTCGTTCAGAATACGAGCACAATATGGCTCACCAACTTTATATTAGCGATAAGGCTTGGGAAATGATAAAACGAGCAAAAGAAAATATAACTAAAGAAGTTAACCAAACGGTATTGCAAGTTAAACCCGATGGACCATCTATCCAATTCAGCAAACTTGTACTTGAAAAAATGTTGGATAGTGAAAAAGACCCTACACAAAAAGCTATTGGCTATTTAAAAACAGAGATAAGAGAATTATTTGTTTGAAAAATCAAATACTACTTATAATGCATTCTTAGTTTTTATATCTGCCTTGACGGTGTAGCCGTCAAACTAACAAAAGGATTACGCCCATACAGTACTGTAATTAAGTCTCTTAGATTACCTAGTGCGTTCACAGGACTAATGTTTTAAGGCTTTCAGCCTTTTTTATCAATGGCTGTAAGAAAACAGCCAAGGGGAA
>JAUXEM010000100.1 GCA_030620515.1 Salinivirgaceae bacterium | reverse complement strand
GCTTATAGAGAACGACTGATGTATGGTTCGTAGCGGACTTAAAAGCGATAATGTTTAAATTACCCAATGAGCCAAATTTGCCACCTTTAAAATAGTCAAATCGGCAGATTTGGCGGTGCCCAATAAGAGCTACACCGCCTAAATTTACCACTAAACCGCTATGAACTATACATTTTGTTAGCGGTTTTTATTTATAATTAAATTCTTTCTATTTATAATCAATCCTCTTTTTTTATGATAAATAATTGTTATTATTATTGTCAATGCAATAGTTATTACTCGAAAAAAATTAGTGTAAATTCCTCCTATTGCATTATTACTTACTTCAAATAAAATCCAAGATAAATTCATTAATGTATGCAAAAATATTGGAACCCATAAATTATTTCCCCATTCAATATACAACCACGAAAACCAAATTGCACCCATTGCTGTTATCGCAAAAATTCCTGTCATTTCTGTAATTGTTGAGCCTTGATAAAGATGTCCTAATCCGAAAATTATTCCCCCAAGTATTGATGCTGGAATAAACCCCCATTTTAATTTCCAAAATAGAATTCCAAACAAAAATCCTCTAAAAAAATATTCTTCAAAAAATCCAGCAATAATAGTTTTATGGAGCAAACTTCCAAAATTAATATTACTATCAAAATTCCCAATTATTGCTGAACTCATAATCATTGGAAGCACAGTTATTATTGAAAATGAAAATCCAATAATTAGTCCTTTGTTTAGTCCTAAGCTTTTGGGTATATTCTTAAAACCATATAAAAATCCAATAATTAGTAAGGTCGGTAAAATCCACCAAAAATAAGAATAGAACACTTTTAAAAAAGTTGTAGGAAAAGTTAACGGGATATAAGAGTTCAAAACGTTTTTTCCATAAAAAGCGAAGATAAATATTAATACTATTAATATTGAATTTCTTATTTCTTTATGTTTCATATTATCTTTTACTCACATTACTTTAATTATCTAATAATAGCCATTTTATACATAAGGTAAGCTGGGTGATTTACTCAAATAGTTCTTTAATTTTATCTGGCGACAATGCTTTAAACGGATTGTTTGTATTTATAAACATATCAGCCAGTTCCGATTTGCGGTTTTGTAAGCTAACAATTTTTTCTTCAATGCTAGAGCTAGAAATAAAACGATACACAAATACTTTTTTGTCTTGACCAATTCTATGCGCTCGGTTTATAGCTTGATTTTCAGAAGCTGGATTCCACCAAGGATCAAGTATAAAGACATAATCGGCAGCAGTTAAATTCAACCCTACACCACCAGCTTTTAGCGAAATAAGGAATACTTTATTATCTGCGTTGTTTTGAAATTCTTCAATTACTTTTTCGCGCTTTTGTGTTTTACCAGTTAATAACGAGTATTTTACATTATTCTGTTCTAAATAATCTTTGTATAACTCCAAATGCTTAACAAATGTACTGAATATTAAAACTTTATGTCCTTCTGAAATTACATTTTGAAGCATGCGTGTAACCTCCTCAAACTTGCCCGATTCCTCATCAAAATCAATTAATTTAGGATGATTAGCCAGCTGGCGCAAACGAGTAAGAGCTTGTAAAACTAGCATAGTTGATTTTTGGGCACCATGTCTTTCCATGTTATCCAGAATACTATTTCGAACTGCTGATTTTTCTTCTTCGTAAATTTTGCGTTGTTTTTCGCTCATTTCGCAAATACGCACTTGTTCAGTTCTTGGTGGCAAATCTTTAGCCACTTGCTCCTTAGTACGTCGTAAAACAAAAGGATGAATTAGGGTTTGTAGCTTTTCGCTTTTTTGCTCATCGCCATATTTTTCAATAGGCACTACAAATTCTTTTTTAAAGAAGTTGAAGTTTCCTAATATCCCTTTATTTACAAAGTTCATTTGGCTCCAAAGGTCGGTTATGCTATTTTCAATTGGTGTACCAGTAAGTACTAGTTTATATTTTGACTGTAATTGAATTATTGCCTTATATATTTTCGATTCGGGGTTTTTAATTACTTGACTTTCATCTAAAATAAGATAATGAAATGGGAATTCCTTAAGCAACTCGTAATCGTTTCTAATAACTCCATAAGTGGTTAAAACAATATCAGCATCTTTAAATTGCCAAATGTTTTTTGTGCGGTTAATTCCAGTATGAATAAAGGCTTTTAGTTTGGGAGTAAATTTTGCAATCTCGTTTTTCCAATTATGAATAAGCGATGCAGGCATAACAATTAAACTTGTTGGGCTGTTTTTTTTTATATTGATTTTGGGTACAGTGTCAAATAAATTAAGTTGAGATTTAGTGTGAATGTCTGGTTTTACAGGCTCATTAACCTGTTCTTTGCTTGCATTTAAAAGTAAAGTTAGCGTTTGAATTGTTTTTCCAAGCCCCATGTCATCTGCCAAGCAACCACCAAAGTTATGCGATTTAAGTTGGTTCATCCAATTGAATCCTGTAATTTGGTATGGGCGCATGGTGGCATTTAAATCTGACGGCACTTCTGAATCTTCTGCATATTTCTGATTAAAAAGTTCTTTTATCTTTTTAGCGTAGTTGCTATTTAAGCCAATTTGTTGGTTATTTAAAAGATTAAAGTGCATTTTATTTAACACAAGCCCTTTTGTATTGTGTTCTGCAAAAAGGAAAATCTCTTTGTATTTAATAAACCATTCTTCTGGTAAAATAGCAATAGTGCCATCGGGTAATTCGTATTCTCTTATATCTTTTAAAATATTTCTCCGTAGTTTGATAAATGGAATTTTGAATTCGCCTAATTCAACTGTTCCCCTAATATCGAACCAATCGTTTTCATCAATTATTTTAATAGTCAGGTTAATTGACTTTAAAAGATATTTTTTACCGAAAAAATTTTGTCTTATTTCAACACCAAGTTCTTTTAGTTTTTCAGTATTTGCATTTATCCATTGTAATAGTTTAAAAAGTTCATCTTCATTTTTCTTTGAACTTGCATTATTTATGTGAAAGTGAATTTTGTCTGCTGTACTTAATCCAATCTCAATAAATTGTTTAGTCAGTTTTTGTTCAACTTTAAAGTCTCGGTTATTCTTAATAAATTTATAGTTATCATTTTCGTTCTCAATAATAACAAATTTTTTTTCAATATTGCTTGGTAAAATTATTTTCGATCCGTATTTGTATTTAAGTAAAAGGATAGGTTTGCCTGTAATACCGTTTTGTAAATAAAATATTGGTTGGCAGCTGAGTTTTTCCTCCGTTATTTCAAATCCAGAAGCCTTAACGTCAAAAAGTTTTATGGTAGAGAGTACAAATTTCTCAAAATAAGTTTTTTCTGTAGGTTTAGGAATCGAAATATGGTCTTTTGTAAAAAAAGGCTGTAGCTTTTTACTGTCAATATTATCGAAAAAATATAGTCTATTATCGAATACCACAGCGGCAGGCGATTGGTTAAGGATTAATACTTTTTTGTTTTTTAATTTTATTTCTTTTTCATTGTGCTTAATGGCTAAGTAGTATTGTATTCCTTCACTATTTCTGTTAAAATGAAAAACAGCATTGGCACTATTTTTATCGAATGAAATTTTATCGTTTTTATAAACACCTGCATATTTTCTATCTTTAAAATATATAGACACGTCAATTCTAGTTAAAAGGTGCAATACTTGTAAAATGCGTTTTTCAATATGTGGCCTAATCCTTAAATCAACAAATTCGTAATCAACATTTTGTATAAACGTTTTAGCATCTTCTTTTTTCTTGGTATATAAACTCGCAATATAGCTATCGTCGTATTCGCAAATAAGCTTTACCAGTTTAAAGTGCTTTTCTGTATAATTATTTATTTCTTTTATATTTACAGTGTTTGCTTTTTCAATACTCGAATAAAAAGCACTTCCTTCAGTTGGTGTAATAATGTACGATGTAAAAATAACACCAAATTTACGGTGCTGTGTTACGGTTAAAATTAACTCTTTATGCATATAAACAAAACATTAAATTCCACCATTGTGGGTTTTATTAACTACGTCGAACTCTGTTTAGTTAGCGCTGTAGCCCTGTATGCTATGCTTATCTGTGGGCAGGGTGCAGCGATAAATTTTTTTTTTAATTTGACACCTTGCTTGTAGCGAGGTAGTCCATTATCCACCAATTAATTTTGTTTTATAGCCAAGTTGTGTAAGAATATCAGCTACCTTTTGCTTAAACTCTCCTTGAATAATAATCTCACCATCTTTAGCTGACCCGCCAACACCACACTTGTTTTTAAGCTTTTTTGCAAGTTCTTTAAGATCATTGTTGCTTCCAACAAAATTTTCAATTAAAGTAACCGACTTTCCTTTTCTTTTTTTTCTATCGATACTTATTTTAAGCATTTGCTTATTTGGTTCCAAAGTATCCTCTTCTTCTTCACTATCCTTATCATAGCCGTAATCAGGGTTTGTAGAGTAAACTACATTTAAACGATCTTTCCAATCTTGTTTCTCTTTTTTTGCCATAACTATTGCCCAAATATTTTTTTTGTGAGTTTAAAAACTTCATCTCATTTTTGAAAACAGCAAAGATAATAAAGGGATAAAATGATTGACTAAAATATATGATTTTTTTATAAGTTTTATTACATTTATACAGATTGCACTGCTAGTAATTTGGGCTCTGCTAAGCTTATTAAAATATGCTATCATAGTCTGAATAATTAATCAGGTTAAACAAAAAATAATTAGTAAATAATATTTTTTAGATAAACGTTTGTTTCAACAAAAAAAAAACTTACTTTTGCACACCAAATTTGATAACATAAGAAATTGATTTATAAATCATAGAACACAAAAAAATTGAGCAATGAAAAGAACATTTCAACCTTCGCGCAGAAAGAGAAAGAATAAGCATGGTTTTCGTGAAAGAATGTCAACTAAAGCCGGTAGAAAGGTATTAGCTTCCCGTAGATCTAAAGGAAGGAAAAAGCTTAGCGTTTCAGATGAAAGACGTCACAAAATGTAAAAATTGAAATTTACAATATATAAAAGAGCATAGTACACCTATGCTCTTTTTTTATGCCTTATTGCCTTATTTCTTCGTGTAAAGAGGAATATTAAAATATAGTTCTATTTTTGTTTATTAATTGTGAATATATAGTTTAAAAAAGTAGATATGAGATTCCTCAACACTCTAAAAATAAAATTGCTTTGGAAAAATAGTATTTATGCCATTGGGTTTTATATATTGTTTTTTGTTTTTGTAGTAATTGGTTTAAATATATATACCCAGCATGGAAAATCGTTCCCAGTTCCTGACTTTAAAGGGCTGACGATTGATAGAGTAGAGAGCATAGCCGAATATAATGATTTAAGAGTAGAGATAGTAGATTCAACTTTTGTGGCTTATTTGCCAAAAGGTAGTATTGTTGATCAGCATCCGCTTCCAGGGTTAAGTGTTAAAAAGAATCGTACAATATTTTTAACAATCAATACGTTTTCTCAAGTAAAAGTAGAAATGCCAAAAGTAGTTGGATTTTCATTTCGTCAAGGAAAATCAATGCTTGAATCAATTGGTCTTAAGATAGGTAAGCTAATTTATAAGCCCGATTTTGCTGAAAATAATATATTAAAGCAAATGTATAATGGCGTTGAAATTAAAGAAGGTACATTAATTGAAAAAGGTCTATTAGTTGACTTGGTGCTGGGTAATGGATTGGGGAAAAGTTCATCGTTAATCCCAAATTTGTATAAGCAGCCATACCAAAGAGCTGTAAATGAAATAAATGATGCTTTTTTTAATGTTGGGAAAGTTTATTTTGACGAAAGTGTGCAAAATTACAACGATACTTTAAACGCAATGGTTATAAAACAAAGACCAACATATAGAATTAAAGGGAGAGCTGTAATGGGTTCAACCGTAGATATTTGGTTGTCTGTAGATGATAATAAATTTCATATAGCCGATAGTATTAAGAACTTGTAAAATACATTATTATTGATGAGAAAATTTTGCTTAGCTGTTTTATTATTAATTATTATAAGCAATTTGCTTAAAGCCCAAGAGGTTTTAACCGGCTTGCATACAAATCCCATGTTAACCAGTTTTGTTCAAAACACAAGGCTTAAAATGGTATCGGCAACCAATACATTAAATTTACCTTTTTGGGATGATTTTAGTTATAATAATGTTTATCCCGATGAAAATTTATGGGTAGATAAATCCGTTTTCGTTAATAATGCATACGCTAAAGGACCCCCAACAATTGGTGTAGCAACCTTTGATGCTGTAGATGGGAATGGCTTCCATTATTCAAATGCATCCTCTAAACCTTTTTTGGCAGATAAGCTTATTTCTAAAAGTATTGACCTAAGCATTGCCGATAAAAATTCCACTTGGTTATCTTTTTATTACCAACCTGAAGGTGAAGGTAATGCACCAGAATTTAATGATTCTTTAATTCTTGAATTTAGAGACACATTAAGTAATTGGAATAAAGTATGGTTTTCAAATGGAATGGAGTTAGATTATTTTATAGATAATGTTTTGCTAATGACTCCTGAATTAGAAGATGAAGATACAACCAAATTTAAGTTGGTAATGGTTAAGGTTGATAGTGCCAAGTATTTTGGTGGAGCCTTTCAATTTCAGTTTAAGAATTACGCTAGTTTAGCAGGCGATTATAATGCATCGGCGGCAGTAAACTGCGACCATTGGAATGTTGATTATGTATTTTTAGACCAAGGACGAGACGAAAACGATACTGTATTTAGAGATGTTGCCTTTGTTCAACCTCCAAATTCAATTTTAAGAACTTACGAATCGGTTCCTTGGAGCCACTACAACGAGGTGAAAATAGGAAACATAGCTAAGGAGTACTTTTACATGCGAAATAATTTTAGTAAGGAACTTCACTTAGATGATATAGACTTTCGATTAAAGGATATTGAAGCCAATGAGGCTATTGACTCTTTTTATGTTAATGCTTTTGGTATTGTAGCCTTTGATAATAAAAGGGCTGAATGGAAATTTACTAATGACCCGTTTTTTGAGCTAGAACAAGAAGAATTACATTTGGAAATTCAATTACGTTTTGTGGCAACTGACGATTATACAAGAAACAATACTGTATCAAAAGATTTTCATTTCACTAATTATTATGCCTACGACGATGGTACCGTAGAAAATGCTTATGGTATTGAAGCAAATGATGCCAAATTAGCTTATCGGTTTACCTCACACATTGCCGACACGCTTAAAGGAGTCGATATGTATTTCTTGGAAACAAGCCCGAATGGAGAAGGGGCAACTTCATTTAATCTATGTGTTTGGGCAGATAATGGAGGTGTACCAGGTGAATTGTTATATGAAAATGTGGAAGTACCTATATTTTCTGAAAGAACAAATAAATTTGTGAATTATAAATTAATAAAACCTATTGCAGTTGATGGTCCTTTTTTTATTGGTTGGATACAAAAATCAGATAAACGGATAAATGTTGGCTTTGATCAAAATACTAATTCTGCGGATAATATATTTTATAATATTTATGGTATTTGGAATAAGTCATCGGTTGAAGGATCGCTAATGATGCGACCTATATTAGGATATCATAGTGAAACAGGAATAAAATTAGAAGCAAAGAGTACAAGTGAACTAATGGTTTATCCAAATCCGGCAAACAACCTAATATATTTGTCAGATATAGATAATAACGAGAATAATATAGTAACTATATATAATAGCATGGGAGCTATAGTGCACCATAGTGAAGCAAGAACCGAAGGAATTGATGTTTCATTATTAACTAATGGTTTATATATAGTATCGCTAAACAATACAAGAAATAAGCGTAAAGTTGCAAGGCTTATAATTTCGCGATAATAAATAACAAACAGCATGAGTACCGAAGAGAAGGACGATTTAATAGAAGAGCAAGATGAGCTGTTTGAGCATCATAAATTCATAGCTCCACCAGGGTTGAAGTTATTACGAGTAGATAAATTTCTTCAGAATAAAATTGAAAATGCATCGCGATCAAAAATACAATCAGCTGCCGAAGCTGGTAGTATTCATGTAAATGAAAAGCCGGTTAAATCGAACTATAAAGTAAAACCAGGCGATGTGGTGGCAGTGGTCTTAACATATCCTCCAAGAGTAATTGAGATAATTCCTGAAGATATTCCATTAAATATAGCTTACGAAGACGAAGATTTTTTAATTGTCAATAAACATCCTGGATTAGTAGTGCATCCAAGTTATGGACATTATTCAGGAACGTTAATAAACGCCTTAGCATATAGATACAAACATTTGCCTATTTTTAATGGCAGCGATGCCCGTCCGGGTTTGGTACACCGTATTGATAAAAATACATCGGGCTTATTGGTTATTGCAAAAAACGAAGAAGCCAAAACTAAAATAGCACTTCAGTTTTTTGAGCATACTACTTATAGAAGGTACGTTGCATTGGTTTGGGGTGGTTTCGACGAAGATGAAGGAACTATTACTGGGCATGTAGGGCGAAGTTTGAAGAACCGTAAAGTTATGACCGTTTTTCCTGAAGGAGAATATGGAAAACATGCAATAACACATTATAAAGTGTTAGAACGTTTGGGTTATGTTACTTTGGTTGAATGCAGATTAGAAACTGGTCGTACGCATCAAATTCGTGTGCATATGAAGCATATTGGTCACCCTTTATTTAACGACCCCGAATATGGTGGCGATAAAATATTAAAAGGAACTACGTTTACAAAATATAGACAGTTTGTTCAGAATTGCTTTGGCATGCTTCCACGCCAAGCATTGCATGCCAAAGAACTTGGCTTTATTCATCCAACTACAAACGAGTTTGCAAAATATACCTCCGAGATACCTGAAGATATGACTATGGTAATTGAAAAATGGCGTGGGTATATATCTACACGCAATGAGTAATTATTGGGTCATGCGTGCATCTTGCCGCATGATTAATAGCATTCAGCTGGAAGCTGAATGACCCCGCTACCGCACGATTACAGCGTGTGGTATAATAAATTCTATTAAAAAGTATTTTTAACTTGAGTTATTTTTAATAAACTACGCCTCCGAGTCGTTATAGTCCTTAAGCAAAATTGCAACATCGGCATACATTGAAGTATTTTGTACAATTACATGTTTTGGTAATTCAAGTCGTACCGAAGTCATATTCCAGATTGCTTTAATGCCACTTTTTACCATTGCTTCAGCAGCTTCTTGTGCTTTGTCACTAGGTGTAGTTAATATTCCTATAGAAATACCAAGCCGATTTGCCAGTTCGCCAAGTTTTTTAAAGTGCAGAATCTTAACATTGCCATATGATTGGTTAATTTTACTCTCGTCTATATCAAAAGCAGCTAATATCCTAATTCCAAACCCCTGTAGTTCGTGGTACGAAAGTATTGCTTGCCCTAATTTACCAGCACCAATTAAAAAAGCTTCATTATTTTTATTAAAACCCAAGTAATTTTCAATGGTATGAATTAACTCAGTCACATTATAGCCAACACGTGGTTTTCCCTTTATTCCTGTAACTGATAAATCCTTTACAATTTGAGTAGGGTCAGCTTCTAAATCAGCTCCCATTCTAGGAGCAGAAATACTTAAATCTCCTTTTTGCGCAACCTTCTGTAAATACATTAGGTAAGCAGGTAGTCTCTTTATGGTTTGTGGCGAGACTCTTTGTGCTTTATTATTTTGCGATTCGCTGTTTTTCAAATCAATATATTATTGTTTGGGACAAATATATTACTAATTTTTATATAAAGATATTTTTCTTTATATATTATTTGCCTTTATCTTTTTTGTTTCTTTTTTGGATCAAGCCAAATACAAAGTATTCATGAACGGCAAAAATATATTATCGGTGAATAAAAAGATGAAGAGCCTTGTCAGTTCATGACGAAAGCCACTTTAGTTAGGGAGTTGCTTTTAAAAACTTTTAACCACGCTAAAAAGTATTTCAGATGTTTTCAGGTAGTTTGTAGTATTGAAAATATTAAAACATGTTGTCATCTTCAATTGAAATGACAACATGTTTAACGAATATTTTTTAAAAGCGGAATACCTACCACTTTAGTAGTTTTGTTACATTCTATGTTGTAATAATAACAACAGTTCGTTGAGTTTTTATATATAGCTGATAATGTGAATATTGCACAAAATTAGAAATTCTGTCCAACATACATATCATCAGCATGTTATTTTTTTGTCTCACTAACTGCCCGAATAAGGTAGGTCTCAAAATATAACGTACTATTAAATAGTAAATATAATGATAAATGAATTTATTGGACAGTAGTGATTACTATCTTTTTAAGATACTTTGCCCAATTATTAAATAGGTTGTTTACTTTTACAAAAATATTATAGAAGCTTCTTATAAATAATAATATATGAACACAATTGCAGTTGTATGTGGAGGATACTCAAAAGAGGAAATTATTTCTTTAAAAAGTGCAGAGCAAATAGTACAGAGCATCGACGCTTCACTTTTTAAAATATACACCATACTAATAAATAACAACAATTGGGTAGCTAAATTGGAATCAGGTAATGAACCAATAGATAAGAATGATTTTAGCTTTTCTGAAAATGGTATTAAAATTAGTTTTGATGCCGTTTTTATGGCAATTCATGGTACACCTGGCGAAGATGGTAAACTACAGTCCTATTTTGAGATGCTGAATATTCCATTTACAACTTGCAATACCTTCGTATCGGCACTTACCTCTAATAAGTTTGCATGTAAATTGCATTTAAAAGAATTTGGGTTTTTAACTGCCAAGTCGATAGTCTTACGTATAGGTGTCAAAATAAACCAAGAAGAGATAATTAAAAGCCTTGGTTTTCCAATGTTTGTAAAACCCAATAATGGAGGTTCAAGTTTTGGAGTTACAAAGGTTAAAACTAATGGAGAATTATTGCCAGCTATTGATAAAGCTTTTGCTGAAGACAGCGAAATAATAATTGAAGAGTTTATTGAAGGACGTGAATTTACTTGTGGTGTTTTTAAAAGTACCAATGAAGCAATTATTCTGCCAGTGACAGAGATTATTAGTAAAACAGAGTTTTTTGATTTCGAAGCAAAGTATGAAGGATTTGCAGATGAAATTACACCAGCTGAAATTTCTAATAAGGAAACGGAAGAATGCCAGAAATTAACTTCTAGTATTTATGATATTTTGGCTTGTAATGGTGTGGTGCGTATCGATTTTTTACAACGTAATAATGAATTCTATTTTATGGAAGTAAATACTGTACCAGGAATGAGTGCAGAGTCGATAATACCGCAGCAAGTAAAAGCACATGGGTTTACAATAACCGAATTTTATAGCAAATTAATACACGATGCAATTAATAGATCCAATATATAGGAAACAAATTTATGGTAGAAATAATATCAATTAATACTTATTTAAAAGAGCTTGACAATATTCCTATTATTGATGTACGATCGCCTGCGGAATATAAGCAAGGGCATATTCCATGGGCTCATAATATAGCGCTTTTTTCTAATGAACAAAGGGCAGAAGTTGGAACTGTTTATAAAAAGAAATCGAAAAAAGCAGCAATAGAATTAGGCTATACTTTTGTGAATCCAAAGTTGGATTATTTTATTGAGGCAGCTAAAAAAGTTGCTCCCAATGGCATTGTAGTTGTACATTGTTGGCGCGGTGGCATGCGTAGTCAATCGTTTGCCGAGCATCTTTCAAATAATGGATTTAAAAAAGTTTTTTTAATTGAAAGCGGTTATAAAACTTTTCGCCATGCAGTAATTGCCTTTTTTGAACAAGACTTTAAGCTACATGTAGTTGGCGGCTATACCGGTAGTGGTAAAACCGACATATTGATAGAACTGGCTAAGCAAGGCGAGCAAGTAGTTGACTTGGAAAAATTGGCGCATCATAAAGGCTCGGCATTTGGCGGAATTGGTGAGGCTGAACAACCATCTACAGAGCATTTTGAAAATAAGTTATTTGCAGAAATGCGTAATTTGAATTTAGATAAAAACATATTACTTGAAGATGAGAGTATAAATATTGGAAAAGTATTGATTCCAAAACCCTTATTTATGCAAATACGTAGTCAAACTGTCTATTTTCTTGATATTCCAATTAAACAGAGGGCTATATACCTTGTTGGAACATATGGGCTTTTCGAAAAGGAAAAACTAGAGGAGAGTATAGTGAGAATTACAAAGCGATTAGGTTACGATAAAGCAAAAAGAGCCATAGATGCATTAAACAACGGCAATTTAGCAGATGTTGCCGAAATATCATTGAAGTATTACGATAAATTTTATCTTAAAGGACTTGAAATGAGAGATGAAAAGAAAGTAATTAAAATAGAATTACCTGTTGTTGACACAAAAGAAAATGCACTAAAGTTAATGTCTTATTTTTCTTTGAAATAAATGAATTGATTTGAAAATTACGTTGAAAGTTTATGGGTTCGGCAAATTAATGCCAGTATAGCCTGAATAATTCATGTGTTTTTACAGACAATGTAACATTTTACAACAAATAGTGTCTTATTGTTGCAATTAACAATGAAAATATAATTTTATTCAGATGAAAAGAATATACTCTAAATTAATAATCGTATTAATGTTTTTGTTTGTGTGTTTTCAATCTTTTTCGCAAAAGAAAGTTTATACAGTAACTAGTGGTGAATTGTTATTTCAATGGGCCGATATTGGTTTTACCGAAGAATACATGCAGGCTCACCCTAACGATGAGCAAGTTGGTAACCCTTTACGATTTACATGCTTTTTTCATTTAGGACAATATGTGCACATGGACTTTACTAATAAGTTAGGTTTAATTACAGGAGCTGCAGTTCGTAATGTTGGTTTTATTTCCGACGAACGTATCGATATAGATTGGAATGCAGGAAATACAAATACTCCAGATATTCAAGATTTCAAGATAATTAGACGCTCGTATAATATTGGTGTGCCTTTAGCATTAAAATTAGGCTCGTTTAAAAATCATACTTATGTTTTTGCCGGTGGTGAAGTTGAGC
>JAUXEM010000069.1 GCA_030620515.1 Salinivirgaceae bacterium | reverse complement strand
TTTCCTTCGCAGCGCAGGTATTTTTGCCACTTTTCGGCTAGCAGGTAAAATTTTTCAGCTTTCGTGAAATTGACCATAGAACTATCATAATTCCTTGTAGTTTGTAAGGAGTCGGCTATTGCAAAGTAGCGATTTGCCAAAGTAGTATCAGTAGTAATATTTTGTGCAATTGTTGTTTGTGCAGTAAGTATTAGGAGAGTAATTAAAGTAAGGTATGCTTTCATTCTAGTTGTGTTTATTTGTTTTAACCTGTTGGTTTTGTGTAAATATACAAATGAAACCCACATTGTGGGATTATTATTTAAGATTTGTTCCACCATAAGAATACATGTTTAATAATCAATTACTTAACTTAAATTTAAACACGTGAAATTGGGAAACTTTTCGATTAATTTGCTTGCAAATGGTATTGTGGAAATCTATAACTAGAGTATGTATTATCTGCTAAAAGTCAGGCCTTGATTATCAATTAAACATTTATATGATTTTGATGTTTGATTGTGTTTCAATTAATAAAATCAAACCTTGACTGTTGACATACTACTCGCCAATCAACACAAAAGGACTCCAATAATAAGGATGCGAGTACGTTTCTCCTTTTATCATTTCTAATTTTGTTTTCTCAGAATAGTCATAACTTACTTTACCATCATCTCCAGCAAATACCCAAATAAATGAGTCTCAGGATATTTCTCAGCTCCCAATTTAATGGTATGCTTTGCTGCAAACCACAACTCATTATTAGAGTAATATTGGTAAGCTTTTAAAAAGTCAATTTTATTTTCAAGCTCAAAATGTAAGAGCGTTTCTTGTTTCGATTTATCGAGATAGGTAATTAAACCAATTTGGTCGGTCTCTTTTCCATCTGCTTTAATCATCCAAATATATTCATTGCCTTGCTGCAAAGGTATTTTATTTAAAGCAATTTCGGTATGTAAAATGTTCTTATTACTGTAAACAAGTTCATCGTTTAGCATATTATACACTTCTAATTCAACGGTAACTTTATGGGTAGTTTTATAATTGCAGGTAATAAAAGCATTGTCAATATAGGCTAGTTTCGACGATATGGGAAACAAAACCATATTAACACTTTGCCCACGTACAGTTAGTGCCGAGTTGCTTTGGCTTTGAGTAAAATGCCGCTCTTTACTAAGCTTAGTATAAAACTCATCAATTTTTAATAATTCGGCATCTTTACTAGTAGTTATTTTATGAGTTTTGCCTGCTTCAAGTATTATTTCTTCACCATTTGCTTGCAATATTTCAACACTGCCTGTTTTAACAGTTACCACATCGTTATTCTCAAAAAAATATGGAATATTAAGTTTGCTTTCTCCTGATTTATTATTTACAAAAGCTTCTCCATTTATTGCCAAAAGCAGTGCCAGTTTAGGTTTTGTTTTCTGTCCAAAAAGTACTGTGTTTGCTATTAAACAAAGTAATATAAAGCTTATAGCTCTTTTGTTGTATTTGTTTAGTCTTAATGTTTTTTTCATAAGCAAAGTATTTCTTTGAATATTGTTTAGGTTTTGAATATGTTTGTGCCGAAATTGCAACTGCATTCAATTTTAAAATTCATTAAAGAAACAAATATTTTTTATTTATAATAACTATTTGTTTTAGCAAAATGTTAACACCAAACAATGAGTAAAAATATTCAATTATTATCTGTTCTTTTTATTTGTTTCCTTATGTGTGGTGCAGGCTTAAAATTATATGCTCAAAAAGCCGATTCACTAAATACGCTTATTGAAAGTAATGAGTTTTCAGAATTCAATTATAAACAAAGAGTAAGCACTTTAAATGAACTTATTGATTTAAACTGGCAAGTTGCACCTGAACAAAATATTGTTTTAGCAGAGTATATTCTTTCGCTGTCTAAAGAAAACAACGATAAGCATAATGCAGCATTAGCCTATAAAATTACTGGTAGGGCATATTACCAAGGCAGTTATTTTCAGCAAGCCTTATTAAACTTTCAAAAGTGTTTAAAAGTTTCCGAATCAATTAATTTTACAGATGGCGTGTCGACTGCAAATTATAATATTGGTTTAATTTTTATTGCACGTCAAGAGTATGATAAAGCACTTGTTTATACAAACAAAGCTCTTAGTATCGATAAAGAAACAAATAATATAAAGGGACAGACATCGTGCTATAATAGTTTGGGTGTAATTTATAAGCACTTAGGTAATACCGATATAGCTTTAATGTATTTTAACAAAGCCAGAAAGCAAGCAATTGAGAGTAACTGCTTAATTGAAAAAAGTAATGCTCACTTTAATATTGGCATAGTTTATAAGCAAGACAACAACTATTCATTTGCTTTTAGCCAATATAAACTTGCATTAATGGCTGCTGAAAATTGCAATTACACACAAGGTATTGCCAATGTAAATTTAGAAATAGGAAAATTATTTGAACTTCAAGGTTACGATTCAAAAGCTTTGCAGTATATTATAAATTCGTTAGAAAAGAATAGAACATTAGGTAATAAGAAAAGTATTGCCCAAAGTTTAAACAGTATAGGTAACATATACCGTAATCAGATGAGCTATAATAAGGCTCTTGAAAATTATAATGAAGCATTAGTACTTGAAAAAAGTATTAAGAATAAAAACGGGCAAATAATTCTGCTAAATAATATTGGAACAACTTATTTACTTAAAGAGAATTTTACTAAGGCACTTTCTTATTATAATAAAACGATTGAAATAAGTTTAGAATCGAATAATGAAACGGGCTTAGCTACTGCATTTGAAAATATTGGAATACTTTATGTTAAGAAACAAAATTTTAATTTGGCTTTAAAAAACTACATGAAGGCTTTTGAAAAGCGAAAAAGAATAAAAAACAAAACCGGAGTCGCAAATACTGCATATAATATTGCTCTGCTTTATTTGAAAATGGAAAATACTTTAAAAGCAATTGATTATCTTGATATTAGCAAAGGTATTGCAGAGGAATCAGGACTGCATAACCTTTTATTAAGTTGTTATTCGGGCTATACCGATGTATATTCAGCAAAAGGCGAGTTTCAAAAATCTTTATATTACTATAAGCTATATTCCGATGTAAAAGATAGTTTATTTACTCGCGAGGGTGATACAAGGATAACTGAGCTACAAACAAAATACGAAACAGAAAAAAAGCAAAGAAAGATAGAAAAACAAGAGTTTGAATTAGATAGAACTCATACTGAATTAGAGAAAAAAAGAATTCAGTTATTATATGCAATACTGGCTGCACTATTAATAGTAGTTTTTGCAGTTTATTTAATAAATACTCAACGTAGGCTTAAATCACAAACAAAAAGTTTGAACCTTAAAAACAAAAAACTTAATCAGCTAACTAAGTTTAAAGAGGACTTAACTAACATGATTGTTCATGATTTAAAATCACCTTTATCGGCCATAATTAATATACGCTTAATAAAAGATGAGAGTACACGATTGAACATGATAGAACACTCAGGTTACAACATGCTTAATTTGGTGCAAAATATTCTTGATGTATATAAGTATGAGAAAGCAAGTATTGAGTTAAGTAAATTGGACGTTAATTTATCAAGTCTTGTGCAAAAAGCTTTTCGTGAGGTTGAATATCATGCAAAAAGTAAGGCTATTGACCTTGTAAATAAAGTTGATAGTTCTATTATTAGTAGCATAGATGAGAATTTAATAAGACGTGTTATCGTAAACCTTTTCTCTAACGCAGTTAAATTTTCACCTATTGGTGGTAAAATTAAAGTTTACACATCTAAAATAAACTCCACAACTTTAAAAATGCATATTACTAATCAAGGACCAATGGTTCCTAAAAATAAGCAGAAGGTAATATTCGACCAATTTAAGCAAGCTGAAGTTCGTCAGCATGAAGGTGTTGGTTCAACCGGTTTAGGGTTAGCCTTTTGTAAGATTGCCATAGAAGCTCATGGCGAGAAAATTGGAGTTACTTCGGAAGTAGATTCCGATGTGGAATTTTGGTTTGCTTTACAGTGTGTTGTATGTAGTAAAAAACAATTAAATTGTGATGAGAGTGAAGCAGGATATGATATTTCTAATAAGAAGGCATTGGCTATTTTTCAGGAACTAAAAAAGCATAAACCCTTTGAAATAACTAAAATTGAAAAGGCTATTGAGCAATTAAAAGAACTTGAACCAGCCTGTAATGAAATGAGTCAAAAGATTCTTGAAATAGCTTACACAGGGGATAATAAATCTTATATTAATTATCTAAATCAAATAAGTTCTAATGGATAATAATTATAAAATATTACTAGTTGATGATTTGGTAGATAATCTTAAAATTATGATTTCCACGTTTAAAGAATACTGTCCTAATTATGAAATTTTACAAACATGTAACCCTGAGTTTGCTATTGAAATTGCAGGTATTTCAAAACCTAAGCTTATAATTACCGATTGGGATATGCCTAAAATGTCGGGCATAGAACTCATAAAAAAGCTTAAAGACGACGATAAAACAAAAGATATTCCAGTAATGATAGCGACAGGGGTTATGCTAGAATCTGAAAATCTTAAAATAGCTTTAGATGCTGGAGCTATCGACTTTATATCTAAACCTATTGATCCAATTGAGCTTGTTGCAAGAACATCATCTGTTATAAGAAACTCGCTATATAATAAAGAGAAACTTGAACATAAAGATAAAGAACTCACCGAGAATAATCTTTATTTAGTAAAAACATCTACATATAATCAAGATATTATTAAAAAATTTAATCATCTACAGAATCTTATTCATGAAGATAATAACGATGCAAAAGCTTTTATAAGTGGTGTAGTTAAAGAATTAGAGGATAGATTAAGAATTGATAGTTGGCATAAATTCAGCGTTTCGTTTGGGCAAGTGCATAAAGATTTTAACAAAAATTTGATTAATAAATTTCCATATTTGACAGTTAACGATTTAAAACTATGTGCATTTTTACGCCTGGGTATTAATATAAAAGAAATGGCTGTTTTAATGAATCAAACTCCCGATAGTGTTAAGGTTGCGCGGTCACGACTTAGAAAAAAACTTAATTTAGAGCGCACCCAAAATATTGAAACCTATTTATTATTATTTTAATCAGTATTTAACATTACCACAGAAGTCACCTGAAAAACTGTAGGTTTTCAAATAGTCACTAACATATTACTTAGTAATAAATTGAATTGTTTACTTTTTGCTAATTTTCGTAAAAGAATAAGCATTTTTTTAAAAGTATGTTTGTGTTCAGTAAAAGCGAACAAATTATGAATATTAAAGCGTATTTTAAAGAGGCACAAGTTTATTTTAGCCAAACTGCTGAACATATTGTACTGTCAACTGAAAAGGGGAATAGTTTTGATCATAAAGTATTTGTGATTATTGAAAATGAAGTTAATGGGGAGGTATTATTTAGCTTGCAAATTAATTGTGAATTTTATTGTAAATTTTTTCGTGGTATAGCTGTTTGGAATCGGTTTGTTGTTATTGGTTTCGATACACAATGCTATTTATTTAATATGGAAACCAAAAAGGTAATAAAGCATAAGCTTAATTCATACTTTGATAGCTTTTTTATAGACACTACTAATGTTTTTATTTGTTCGGCATCGCACGTAAATTGTTTTAATACTAATGGTGAGTTTTTATGGCAATCAGATAAACTAGGTGTAGATAGTGTTAAAATTTACAGAATTGAAGAGGGAATAATTTACGGAACGGGTGATTGGGGTGACGATATTCGATGGAGAGATTTTGAATTAAATTCATTTGAAATTAAAAAACCAAAAAAAACAAAGAAGCGTTTACTCAGTTTGTTTAATTCTTAAGCTCTCGTATTTTTACTTTTATCATAGGCAATTCACCATAAATGCCCTCAATATTGGTAAATGGGTAAGGTTCAATATAAAAGCTATTCAATTTCCATGAGCTTACTTTTAGCATTTTTCTATGCTGGTATCTTGCTTCGGTCACGCCAATTCTGTTATTATACATTTCAGAATATCTTTTAGTACCAATTTGCAACTCTTCAGGTTTATTGTTCGAAAGTAGCTCGATGGTTATAAATACTCCATTTTCAGGAATCTTTATTTGATATTTAAGAACGTCAATTTCAATAGTCTCATAATTTTTATCCACCCCCTGTCCATATACATTTTCTGGCAAAAGTTCGTTTCCAATTTGCATAAGCGAATCGGCGGCATAGATATGTAACCTAAAAGGCACCTTTTGTTCATTGGGGTTTTGAATAGGAACAATAACTGTTTCAATTATTCCAGTATTTTTTTTCAATGCAGAAATATGTATTCCTGTTTGACAAAAACGCCATAAATGTATATAGGAATCGGGTTTGCTTAATTTATTTCCTAAATATGTGAATTTTATTTTACTCCAATTTATATTAATATCGTTTAATTTGTAATGCTTGGGATTTAAATAAATAATTGTATCAGTATTATTTACAATTACACTCTTTTGATGGTAAGAAATATTTGAAACCGTTATTGGAGATGATAGTATTTCTTTATTGCTTTTTATACAAAACTCTCCTATATGGTTTGTGGTAAAACCTTGATTATTGCCCAAAACTATATTGCAATATGGAATAGGCTCGTTGGTTAAAGTATCTAAAACAGTAAAGCACTTATTTTGACTAAATGCTGTAAATGTAGTAAGTAAAGCCGCTGCTAGAATAATTATTTTTAAATACAATTCTAAATAGTGTTTTTGCCTGCCTGCTGTTAGACCGGTTTTAAGTGTAAATTTATAAAACTCTAATATCTATTTCAACCCAAATTGAGCTATTTGCTATCGCTAATTTGCTCAATCGACTGAGCAATTGTAAGTTTCACAAATCTTCGTTTCACTCAATTTGTGATAAACAACAATTCCTAGGTCGGCCTGCCTGAATGCCATAGGCAGGTAGGGGTTATACCCAAGTAAAGCTCTACTTCGCTATACTCGTATCGCTCAACTTGGGTTCAATACTGCGTTTTAAGCTAATCATATATCAGTGAGGGCTTCGTTCATCGGCATAAAACGAGAGTAAACCAAGTTTAATGCGCTGTATGTCAGTGGGCGAAGCCCTCACTGTGCGGAATTGAGAATCTAGTTATTCAATATCCATTCAACAGCTTTTTCTGCATGAATATTTGTAGTTGCAAAAGTAGGTATATTAACATCACTGTCCGAAATAAGTAATGGTATTTCAGTACACCCCAAAATTACACCTTCGGCCCCCTGGTTTTCTAAATTTGCTATAATATTTTTATATACTTCGCGAGATTCATCTTTAATTTGCCCTTGAACCAATTCATTGTAAATTATGTTGTGCACTTTGGTTCTTTCTTGTTCGTTGGGTATAATAACTTCAATCCCAAATTGATTAGTCAAAATATCTTTATAAAAATCTTTCTCCATAGTAAAGCGGGTTCCTAATAAAGCTATTTTTTTTATGTTTTGATTTTTTATTGCCATACCTGTTGCTTCGGCAATGTGTAAGAAAGGGACTGTAATACTATCGGTTATGGCTTTACTGCATAAGTGCATGGTGTTGGTGCATAAAATAATAACATCGGCACCAGCTTTTTCAAGCCTTTGTGCGGCATCTGCCATAATTAGGTCAAGCTCGTCCCATTTACCTTCGTGTTGCAGCTTTACTGTTTTGTCGAAATCAATGGTAAACATTACATTTTTACACGAATGGAAGCCGCCTAGCTTCTCTTTAACCAACTCATTAATAAGTTGGTAGTAAACTATTGACGATTCCCAACTCATTCCGCCTATTAGTCCTAATATTTTCATATTTTTTAGAAATATATTTTCAATTTATTATCAAATGTAAGCATTATATTAAATAATGATTCTCCTAAAATCTGTTTCTGAATTTCCTTGCTTTTTAACTCGTGTTCTTGATAACTGGAAGTGCTATTGGTATAATTAAATTTATAGCCACGAGTATTAATTTGTTTTATACAAAGAGTGAAACCAATAAAGAAAATACCTAATGTAATTTTTGTAAGAATGTGTTTTTTGAAATTGGAAATACTGAGCATAATTGTGTTGATAATAGTTATTGCTAAAACAATTAAAAAAATGTCATAATTGTTCCACCACCAAATGTGACCTGTGCCACCAATATAGGAGTTCAATGGCCAAAAGAAGTTTACTCCGCCCCATGTACTGCAAGGAGTTGGCATGTCTTGTAATAGGTGTAATATAAAGCCTAATACAAAGCTAAAAAGTAATAAGTTATGTTTTTTTTGGTAAGATTTCAGCTCTGTATAGCGAAGGTTTCTGAATTTTATTTTAATCAGGTATGCCATAGCGATTATAACTAATGCAATTAGTATTCCGGCAAAAATAGAGTGAAAAAAAGCATGATGCGAATACCAGAATTTAGCTGAATATATTTCTTTGCCAGAATGGTTTAAAGCGAATAATCTGCCAAGAGTTGCATCAAAGCCACTCCATAAACTTATGGCATCAATATCGGGCAAGCATGCACCAAAACCTCCTGCAATTATTATCAATAGTTTTTTTTCAAAACCTTTGTTTGTAAAGCTAGCCATAACCGTTCCTATTGCAACTCCTGTTATTGTGTGAGTTAGTATATCCATACTTTTGTAATTGTAGTTAGTTATACGGTTTTGCTTGCAGATTATTATGTGCAGGTAGCTTTTTCCCCTTCTTCAATTCGTTTTAAATGGCAAAAAAGTAGCTCGCCTGTTTTCTCATCACGTAAGTGAAGACCATTACCTTGGCAAAAATCATATGACTTGCAATTTGCACATTCGCCTGTTTTTGTCCAGCTGCGGTCGCGAAATAATTTGTATTCGTTTTGCCATAAATCAGCAAAATTGTTTTTGTAAATATTACCTTGAATAAAATTACTGCGTAGGTTTGGGCATGCCGAAATAGAGCCGTCAGCTAATATTGAGGCTATGTTAATTCCTGCTCTGCAAAAGAAAAAACCATCTCGAACTTCGTTCTCATAGTTTCCTAAATAACCTTCACAGCCATAACTTACATCTATATCTTTTTCTTTGCGGGTTTGCTTTATAAAATCGAATAGTGCTTTAAACTCGCTAGGGCTTAATTGCAAATCGGTGTTTTCTTTTGCTCTACCAATAGGGAAAATAGTAAATAAGCGCCAATGACTTATGCCCATGTTAATAAGTAAATTTTTAATTTGCGTAAGTTCATTAAAATTTTTACGATTAACACAAGTAACCACATCGTATTTTATATCTTCTATAGGGGGTAATAGTTTAATGGCATTAGTAGCATTTTTAAAACTATTTTTATTTCCACGCAGCCAATTGTGCGAATTTTCAAGTCCATCTAAACTAACTGTTATTGAGCGTAAACCAGAATTTAATAGTGAATGGAGTTTCTGTTTTGTTAATAACATGCCATTGGTAACAATACCCCACGGAAAGCCTCTTTTATATAAGCTTACACCAATGCTTTCAATATCTTTTCGAACTAGTGCTTCGCCACCAGTTAAAACAATCATTGTTTTATTTGGGTTTACAATCTCTTTTATTTGGTCAATGGCTTTGAGAAAATCCTCAGCAGGCATTTCTTTTACCGATGAATCTTTTTTGCAATCGCTACCGCAATGAATACAGTTTAAATTACACTTTAAGGTACATTCCCAAAGAATATAATTGAGATTATGAATTCGTGTCTCGTTTTGTTTATATTTTTTAAAAAGATTAAGGGCAATTTTTTTCCTCAATGGAAGTTTTGCTACGGTCATTTTTTGGGTGCTAGTTTTATGTTAAGCTCTTTTGTTTTTTTTCCCATATACCAAATGCCATCACCATCGGTAAATTCTATGTCAGTAAAATCTACAATGGTATCTAAGTTTTTATAATCACCATTTGTGGTACCGTCAACATCTTTAAAGCTAATGTTAAATTTTTCTCCATTGGTGCTATAATTTTTACTTTCAACCTGATATTCTCCATTTTTGTCGCTATAAACGGTATCGCCATACATTCCAACCTGAATGTTTTCAATAACAACATTGTCATTTTCTGATTCTATTTTGCCATTCACAATAAAATCGGCCGATGGACAGCCATATTCATCTTTAGGGTCTGGGTTTATTGTATCACAAGCAGAGAAGCCTAAAAGGGTTAATAATCCACCAATTAATATGTTGTAGCCTTTTAAGAATTTGATTTGGGTTTTTTTCATGATAGCTTTGTTTTTTTAGTAATTGCTTGATTTGTAGTTTGATGCTATACTTTATTAATTGGTTGCGTTTATTTCATAAAACGCTCAAATTATAATTTGTTTGGTGCATTAATATTGCTTGGAAATATATTTAACAATCCAGACTTAAATCCAGACTTAATATTTGATTCGAGTAAATATACACAAAAACTAGTTTTACTTAAAATAAGAATGGTGAAAAGTTGAATGCTATCATCTTTTCACCATCTGTTTGTATTTATCCATATTATGGTATTATCTCCTTTTGGCTCTGCCTGATTGTTTTTTTGCAGGTTGTGTTTGTCTAGGTTGCGTTTGTTGTTTTTTAGGTTGTACTTGTCTATTTTGATTATTACTTGGCTGTGTTTGTTTAGTATTAGGCTTAGATTGTTTATTACTTGGTTGCGTTTGTTTGTTATTTTGTTTTGATGCAGGTCGCGTAGAATTATTCGCAGGCTTTGTTGTGTTTTGCTTACTGTTATTTGGTTTAGCCTGATTGTTCTGGTTCGATTGTACTGGTTTGGTTTTAGAATTATTACTAGGAACCGAAACTTTATTGTTGTTTACATTGCTTTTAGCACCATTTTTTTCAGAGGCTGGTTTCCAATCGTCTTGTACCTTTTTGCCTGTGGAAGGTGTAGTATTGTTTTTTGGAGTAGTTTGATTCGTTTTTGGTGATGTAGCTTTGTTATTATTATTTATATTATTTTTATTCTTTACTCCATCGTTTCTTTTATTGTACGATTTGTTCGGATGTTGTTTTGCATAGTCGTTACGGCTTGTGCTTTTTTGTATTTGTACCGATGTTGTGCTTTTTCGCACAGTAGTATGTTTATAACTATTATTTACATTTACATGAACATGCACGTTAGTTCTGTATCGGTGTGCTGGGTATGGTGGACGTGGGTGATAATACGGCGGGTAATATCTGTAATGATATGGTGAATAATACGGATGGTATAATGGTCCCCAAAACCATACGAATATTACAGGTGGATGAACATAAACAGGTGTTATAATAACATCAGGACCATACATGTAAACATCGCCAACAACTTGAACCTGAGTTTCGCCTTTGCTGTCTTTTTCAACGTCAATGGTTGCAACATCCTGGTATTTATCTTCGCCAATAATTGCTTGAATAGTAATTAAGTGTGTTCCGTCTTTCGATGCCTCTACAACGCGTAAGTAGTCAACTTCGCCATCGCCACTTAAGTCTAAATTTGAAATTTGCAGCTCGGGGTCATTTAATTTTTTCTCAAAGTCTTCAAGGTCTTCAGCCTCTCCAAAAATAGACGCTACGGCTTCTAAATCTAAATTCTCGCTAATGTCGGTACTAGCGGCTTCTACTGTAGTTACATCTTGTGCGTTTAGGTTTAATGCTATAAATAGGAAAATAATTAGTAGGCTTTTTAGTTTATTTTTCATACAAATACCTTTTTGTTAAAAGTAAATTTTTACAGTTTTTTAGTGCAAAAATATATCCACTATTGTTGTTGGATATATTAAATCAAAGTTAGTATAAATATAGTATCAGTAATAATATTTAGTAAGGAAATTTATTTTGCATATTTGCCAAGTGATCCTTTAAAATCATTATTGCTAAAACGTTCGAATTTAATGTTTGGCTTTAATACAATTTCTGGATTGTAATTTTGAATCGCATAGTGTTTGCCGCATCGCATATGTAGAGCGCTTATTTCAGAACTAGTGTGTAAGCCTTTTACTACAGTTGTTCTGAATGTGTAGTTTATACCCGATTTTTCAATTAAATTAATCGACTCTAGTATTTTAGAAAAAACGGCTAAATTAATTGTGTTGCCCACGGCAGAATTGTATTTTATAGAATTTAGTGTGCTTAATATCTATTGCAATGTAATCAACTAGTTTGCTTTGTATTAATAGTTTTATCATTTCAGGATTTGTACCATTACTATCTAATTTAACTTTTAAGCCTAATGCTTTTATTTTTTTAATAAACAGAGGTAAATCTTTATGTATTGTAGGTTCTACGCCGCTTATGCAAACGGCATCTAGCATATTTTTGTATTTTGCAAAATACACGAATATTTTATTCTCGTAAAATATTGTGCCAAATTTATTGGGTAAAACTAAATTCGGATTATGGCAATAAGGGCAACAGAAATTACAGTCCTGTGTAAAAACTACAGAGCTTATATTTCCCAGATAATCAATTAAACTTTGCTTAACTTTTTGTGGTATTCTTGATTCCGCAATGCCTGCCCCGTCTTTAAGGGGTTGTAGTGCTACTATGATGCAAATAAGTGTGTTAAGTCGTTTTGCTATCACCTAAATTAGTGGAGTAGCGCCGCGACTAAATATCTTAGCTGCTAAATGTTATGTATTTTACTTGCGGATATATGGGGTGTATTTATTTCTCAAATAAGTCTTTAAGCAAAAAACGTCCTTCTTTTATATTTAATGCATAAAAATACCCCAAGGCACCATCACTAAAATTTGTTGAAACATTATCGGGTATTGTTGAAAAAATACTTCCTTGCCAATCTGTTTCATTAAATTTATCAGACAAATATTTTTCATATTCATCACTAATTCCAGCTTTTAGTATTGATATAGAATCAATTGCCATACCTCCAGTACCACCACCGGAAAACGAAGGGGCAAAACTACCTTGTGGAATACTTCCCTTATGGGTAAATGTAAGACCAGTGTTTCTAAAATCTTGATTATCACATACTATTATAGGATCCGAATAACCATCAAGCGAGTCTTGGTTATCATTATAATTACTTATTATAGTATACACCCAAATATTTGTTTTATCATACCCAAAATTATGTTGATGAGTGGTAACCGATATATATTCATCAAAGCTGTCTTCTGAAATTTCACATATTAACGGAATATTAAACTCTTCACTTGGTAGTGGAGGCATTATTTCTAAGGCTGTATATATCTTTTTGTCGTACTGTATAGTCAGCTCATACACCACGCCTGCAACACCAACAATACTATCTATTGACCGGTATTTACCATTACCAAACTCGCCTTTAAAATACTTAAATGAATATGTTGTTCCATTATCTTTCAAAATAACAATTGCATCTGTAATGTCCTCAAATTCAAACGATTCGTTTCTTAAGATAGGCTTGGTTATCCGTATTTCACAATAATCTTTACAGGTACTTATATAACCACTAACAGCAATTTCATAATCAAAACTGTTACTATTAATATTTAAACTAGCATATGGGTCATTTGAACAAGAATATATATATATTGTATTAATTACAATAAAAAGTATTTTTTTCATAAAATTTCGATTTAAAAAGTTGCTTTTATTGAAATATTTGGCATAAAATCAAGAAATGTTTGAGAACTAATTGTTGTTCCTGTATTTTCATATCCTATTGGGTTTTCATGAGCGTACAAATTATATACACCAAATCCAAAATCCCAATATATTTTCTTTTTCTCAGGTTTGGTTGTGTAATTTACCGAAACATCTAATCTATGATAGTTCGGAAAGCGCGCTTCGTTTCTGTCAGAGTAAATAGGGATACTTTCACTTTCATCTTTGTAATAGCCAATTGGCAATGTTACAGGGCGTCCCGATGTGAATAACCATAATGAACTAACAAACCATTTTTTTGTAATTTTATAGTTAGCTAATATTCTAAAATCGTGTGGAATATCAAATGGCGATGAATATTCAATATTATTGTTGATGTCTTTTATTTTACGAAAAGCTCTGGAATAGGAATAGCTTATACTGCCTGTAAGTTTACCGTTTTGTTTTTTAATTACCAACTCACAGCCGTAAGCCCTTGCAGTTCCTTTTCGTACCTCAGCCTCTATATATTGATTGTCGGTTAGTTTTGCATGGCCAATATAATCTATTTGATTTTTATAATCTTTATAATACAGTTCTGCCGATACAAAGTATTTAGTATTCAATTTTTGAAACCACCCACCTGAAATTACGTCAACTATTATGGGGTCAATATTTGTGTTAGCCGGAAACCATGTTTCTAACGAGGTGTATGATAATGATGTATTTTGTAATACTTGCATATATTGGGCATTACGAGCATACGCAAATTTTAGAGAATATTTGGGGCTAATAGTTAAATTAATACTAATGCGCGGTTCAAAGTTATAATTCGTGTGGTATATGCCATCACTATTTGTATTTTCTTTTATGGGTATATAATCCTCATTATAATCAAACCATTTTGCATTATCGGTATTTTGGAATATCGAAAACCGTAAACCATAGTTAATGCCTAGCCATGTAAAAAGTTTTAAGTCGTTTAATAAATAAATTGCCGATTCATAAGCTTGTATTCTTGGAATACTCTGCAAAGTGTCAACAGTTTCACCAGGTATAAATTTATGATAAACGCAATTTATTCCAAATTTAAAAGTGCTATTTGGAGATGAAAAATATGATAGATCAAGTTTCCCATTAAAATCTTCAACTCCTGTTTGCCACTTATAGCCTTGTGCCCCCTCTATATATTGCAAATTATTTGTATAATTACTGTATATAAACGACATGTTTGAAAAAAGTTTTGTGGATAAATTTCTATTCCAGCGTATTGTAGAAGTTATGTTACTCCAATCATTATCAAAACCATCAAAAGCTTTAACACGGTCTTGACCATTGTAAAAAGAAACAAATAACCTATCCTTTTTACCCACTTTAGTGTTCATTTTAAAGTTTATATCATAAAAACCGGGTACAATTCTATACCCTTCATATTGAGGCTTAAAAATTAAATCGAACATGCTTTTTCGAACAGAAATTAGAAATGATGATTTCCCTTTTACTATGGGGCCATTAGCATATAACGAGGCTGACAATATATTAACTCCAGCAGAGAAACCATATTTATACAAATTTCCTTCTTTCATTTTACAATCAACAACCGCAGCTACCCTACCACCATACTGTGCAGGCATATTACTTTTGTAAAGTGTAACATTATTAATAGCATCAGGAGTAAAAACTGATAGTAAACCAAACATATGAGAAGGGTTATATATTGGGGCTTCATCAATTAATATAAGGTTTTGGTCACTACTACCACCTCTTATAAACATTCCAGATGAGCCATCGCCAAGAGTTTTAACTCCCGATTGCATCTGTATTGCCTTTACAAGGTCAGCCTCACCAAATAAAATTGGTAATTGTCTGATATTTTTTATTGTAAGTTTTTCAATTTTATATTCGTTAGTTTGTAAAATATTTTCATAATCTTTTGCAGAGACTACAACTTCATTAATTGAAATATTATGTATAGATAATTGTATATCTATATTTTGTTTTTCAGACAAAACTACCTTAATGGTATCTGTTATATAACCTATGTACGAACAAATAATTAAACACTCACCCTGTGGCAACGCAAGAGAGAAATAACCATAAGAATTAGATACAACTCCTTTTAAAGAATTGGTTTCGTAAACCGTTGCCCCTATAAGTGATTCGCCTGAATTTTTATTGGTAATATACCCATTAATAGTGTATTTATTTTGCGATACACATACAAATGAGATTAATAAAAGTGTTATAACTAAAATTTTTGATTTCATAAAATACCTTATTAAATTGAATCCACTCTCAAAAGCCGCTAAGCGCTAAATGAAGAAAATAGCAGTTTTAGGAGTGGACTCTAAAATTAAATTATAAAAATGACCTCTCTGTTTTTTGTACGCTACCATGAAAGGTCTTTTTGTATTTTCTACTAATTTAAATTATGACAGTTTGTTCTGTAACAAATACCTGCATACCTATTACCTATACCTCTATTTGTTGCCCTACCACGCACCTTGTCAAACCTTGGCAAAGGCAAATAGTTATTATGTATAATACTGCCAATAGTAAAGGTAGTACTCATTCTTGCAACATCACTTTTTGAGCTTTTAGAATAATTATTCAAATTAAAAGTACCCCAATAATAAGGATCATAGAATACTGTTCCCCCACCACATTGCTTTGTTTTATGAGTTTTTTCAATTGGTCTTCTTATTGCAAAGTCTATTCCATTATAACTGCATGAAGTATTATAGGTTCTCCACTTACCCCAACTTTTTTTCCGATTCTCTACCTTTATTTCAATTTTGTACCTGTAGTATTGGTCACAATTATGATTTGCCCAACTTTCTCTCCATGCTCTTATCCAAAAATTAACTTTTCGTTTTGAATGCTCCCTGTCACCATGAAACTCATGACCAAGCTTAGAGCTTTTTAATTGTTGTTCAATCATATAGTCAGAAACAATAATATCATCAGAAATAATTCTAAAAATACTCTCATCAGTTGGCATTGATGCTTTTAAAATATTTTCCGAAACATCTAGCTTGCTCTCATCTCCACTCCAAACAATAATTTTACTTGTAGGGGTAATTTTAACAACTGCCTTTCCAACATAATAGATACCATTCCTATTAATTATTGAGGTATGGTAATCTAAAGGGATAATTTGCTCAAAATCATCATTACCCTTTATCTTCAAAAGATCATTGTTTTTACTTAATATATCCTGATACTCATCCAAAGATGCACAACTCTCAAATTTATTATGAACATCATCAATACAGGAATACATTGATTTGAATCCTAATCTATTTTCCCAATCTATTCTGCTTTCAATGCTTATTTTTTGTAATGAGTCAGCTATTAGTTCTACGTACTTGACTGAATCAAAATGCAAAGCGTTATTTTTAATTGTAACATGAGAAAATAATCCTGTATCAAAATCTACCGCACCTTCATCAGAAGATAAAATAGTATCTTTTTCACAGGAATTAAATAATATTGATATGAAAATCACGCAAAATATTAAACCTATTTTTTTTATTTCTATAATATTAATCATTAATCTAGTTTTTATGTTAAAATCAATTTATATGCATATGTTTTAAATTAGATAGCTATGCTCAACTATCTTAAAAGAACAAAATACTTCAATTTACAGAAATTGGAATTATAATGTAAATTGTGTATTTTTGATTTTACTTAGTTCAATGGTAGTAATGCCATTGTCTGCTTTAAACGGTATAGTTAGTCTTTTTTTGGGCTGCTTAAAGGTTGCTACAACAACCTAAAATACTGTTTGAGGCTTTTTTTATTTGTAAACAACCCAAAGAAATGAATTTATTTTTCACATATGGTAAAATGGTTATTGTTAAAATGCATGCCAATGTAAACAATAAATTAGCATAATACCCCCCTTTTTTAATAGGCTAAATAACATAATTAATATTTTTGATAAGTTAATTATTTGAAATGTACTGACTATTAAGCAATGCTATAATTATTCAGATTAATAAGGTTTAAAGCTGTAAATATGTTGGCTCTATTCTTTCAATATTTTGTAAAATTTTATATTGGCAATCTTCGATTGAATTACTAATAGTCAGCATTTTATAACAATTAAATTCTTGCATGTAAGTTGCTTATAATTAACACATTAACAATCTTCAGATAACCATTGACTAAAAAAAAAGCAAAAACTATTTTTCGATTATATTTCCGAGTGTATTTATTTCAATGTCTCTGTGTTGCTTGTCTGCTAGTAGGTTATTTTTGGTAAACATAAATTAGTTTAAATATTCAAGTAGTAATTGTTCAAATTCAGTATCAGTAAATCTTTCAAACTTACAGTTATTGTTTAAAATAATTTCTGGATTGTAATTTTGAATCGCATAGTGTTTGCCGCACCGCATATGTAGAGCGCTTATTTCAGAACTAGAGTGTAAGCCTTTTACTACAGTTGTTCTGAATGTGTAGTTTACACCCGATTTTTCAATTAAATTAATCGACTCTAGTATTTTAGAAAAAACGGCTAAATTAATTGTGTTGCCCACAGCAGAATTATATTTATCAAAATTTAGTATGTGCTTAATATCCATTGCAATGTAATCAACTAGTTTGCTTTGTATTAATAGTT
>JAUXEM010000137.1 GCA_030620515.1 Salinivirgaceae bacterium | reverse complement strand
GTTAATGGTAATTTTGAGGATTGATGAGAATAGCTATTTTTGTGAACTAACCTGATTTATTCATGCGTTTAGTCATTTGATTGTCAGTTATTGATTATTAGCAAGTTGCAATTTTAATGATATTTTGTATATATATACATAGCAATCTTCAATTTAAAATGATGTGTGTCAGGGAAATAAACTACTTCAGTAATTAATTTCTGCATTATGCAGACTAAAGAGATAAGTAATGCAAAAGGGTAAAGTGCTTCTAGGTATGAGCGGGGGAACAGATAGTTCGGTTTCGGCAATGCTGTTGCAAGATGCAGGATATGAAGTGGTAGGAGTTACATTTCGTTTATGGTCTGATATTGACGTTAATTGTGAAGAGCCTGACTATATAAAGGAAGCAAAGTTATTAGCTGAAAAACTAAATATTGAGCATTATGTTATTGATTTAAGAGATTTCTTTTACAATGAAATAATCAACTATTTTAAGGATGAATACATGGCTGGCCGAACACCAAATCCATGTGCTAAATGTAATGTGGTTCTTAAATGGAAATTTTTGAAAGACCAAGCAGAAAGGCAAAATTGTGATTATATATCAACTGGGCATTATGCAAATATCGAAAAGGTTAATCACAAATTTTATATAATCAAAGGTGTTGATCCAGATAAAGAACAATCTTTCTTTTTATGGGGCTTGGATCAAACTATTTTAAGCAAAGTGATTCTGCCTTTGGGCGAATTAACTAAAACTGAAGTTAAAGAAATAGCTACAAAAAAAGGTTTTATAAGAGTAGCAAATAAAAAGGAAAGCATAGGTGTTTGTTTTATTCAAGATGGGAATTATCAACCTTTTTTAAGCGAATTACTTAAAAAAGAAGGAAAGCTGCCAGAGCATGGTAATTTTATTGATGCGAATGGGTTAGTACTAGGCAAACATAAAGGATTCCCATTTTACACAGTAGGACAACGTCGAGGACTTGGCTTATCACCAAATGAACCGTGGTATGTTACAAATATTGATGCAGTAACAAATTTAATTACTTTAGGGAAACGGGCTGATTTATATCAAAAAGAAATGATCGTACGTAATTATGTTTTTCAAAATTTGACGGATATTGAGAATAATGTAATTACAAGAATAAGGTATAGAAAACAGGCAGCATTAAGTAAATTGGAAATAATTAACGATACTACCTTGAAAGTTCATTTTATTGAGCCCGAATGGAGTATTGCTCCAGGTCAAACAGCTGCGTTTTACATTGGGAATAGGCTAATAGGTGGCGGATTTATAGTTAAATGATAATATCATGTTAAATAAGCTGTTGAATTTTAACAAGCGCCTGAAAGTGAGTGTTTGAGAATAACTAAATGGGTTCTTTAATATGCAGAATACCAGTAAGCTGTGTTTTATCTTACATCTTATGTCTCAATATCTAATAATCTATTCGTAATAGAATGTTGATAATTTGTTCATTTACACTATTTTTGCAAGCATAAAATTGTTAATAGATAATATTTATATAATATGGCTGATACTTCAGATTTTAGAAATGGATTATGTTTTGAGTTTAATGGTAAGCTAGTTACCATAGTTTCGTTTCAACATGTTAAGCCTGGTAAAGGACCAGCATTTGTTCGCACAAAACTTAAGAATATTGAAACAGGAAAAGTTATTGATAATACCTTCTCATCGGGTGTTAAAGTACAAACTGTTCGTATTGAACGAAGAGCATATCAATATCTTTATAAAGATGATATGGGTTATAACTTCATGAATAACGAAACGTTTGATCAAATAGCAATTGAAGATAAATTGATTGAATCGGTTGATTTAATGAAAGAAGGTCAGGCAGTTGAGATAGTTTTTCATGCAGAAAAAGAAATGCCTTTACAGGTAGATTTACCACCTTTTGTTGAAATGGAAATTACATATTGCGAGCCAGGTGTAAAAGGCGACACTGCAACAAATGCATTAAAACCAGCAACTCTTGATACCGGAGCTTCTATAATGGTTCCTTTGTTTGTGAATACAGGCGATAAAATTAAAGTTGATACGCGAGACCGTTCATATTCAGAGCGAGTTAAAAAATAATTATAAAGAAGCCGGTTAATTGACCGGCTTCTTTTTTTATTATCTTAAAACCATCTGTTTTTATTGGTTTTTTTGTAATTTGTACCTAAATAGAAAAAAAGAGATATACAAACATGCCACCTAAAGCCTCATTAAAACGTTTGCAATTTTGCAACTTTAAGCTCGATGTATTATTAAATATTACCTTAGGTATTAATGATAATTTAACGGTAGACGAGCTATTAAGTAGGTTTGAATCTATATTGAGAAAAGATTTAAACATTGGTAAAGTTTTAATATATAGCTATAACCAAAAATGGGATTGTATATTAGCGTCAGGCTTCCATCGAAACATTGCCGAAAATATTAATGTAGAAACGGATTTAGTTTATTATAAGCAAATTACAAACTTGTCGGTTGCTCTTAATCCTCACTTGGAAACATTCGATGTAATTTTGCCTGTATACCACAACGATGCACCAATTGCCTATGTAATTATTGGTGATATTGACGAAGAAAGAGCAGGAATGAGCCCTACTATTAAGCATTTGCATTTTATTCAAACCCTTGCAAATGTTATAGTTGTGGCCATAGAAAACCGACGCCTTTTTAATGAAAACGTGAAGCAAGAGGCTTTAAAAAAAGAGCTTGAACTAGCATCACGTATGCAAACTATGCTAATACCAAATCCATCATTGTTACCTAATAACGATTGTTTGCGTGCTTCAGCTTATTATTTGCCGCATTTTGAGGTAGGTGGTGATTATTATGATTTTATAAAATTAGACGACAATAAATATGGATTTTGTATTGCTGATGTTTCAGGTAAAGGAATATCGGCAGCGCTTTTAATGTCTAATTTTCAAGCAAATGTTAGAGCTTTAGTTGGTACTAATCTTACACTATCGCAAACAGTAAATAAGCTTAATGATAGGGTAATGGAGAGTGCTAATGGAGAAAAATTCATTACGCTTTTTATTGGTCGTTATAATACCGAAACAAGAGAATTGCAATATATAAATGCAGGGCATAATCCGCCAATTTTATACAATAAAGATAGAGAACAGGCTGAATTGCTTTCGTTAGGTTGCATAGGGGTTGGTATGTTCGACGAAATACCAAAAATATCTGAAGGAAGAGCAATTCTATCTCCAGGAAGTAAATTAATGTGTTACACCGATGGTATTGTTGAACTTGAGAATGAAAATAATTATCAGTTTGGAACTGATATTATGGAACAATCTATGATTCAGGATGAAAGCATAAACTGGGTTATTGACGATATAATTGAAAAATTGAATAAGCATAAAGGAGGCAACGATTTTTTCGATGACATTTCAATAATGGGTATTGAATTCCATTAACAGCTCCACTTGTAAAGTGTGCCTTTTAGATAAATCCTTAAATACGCAAGTCGCTGTGCGACTATGTTACAAGTGAAAGTTTTAGCTTCTTTTAAATCAGTGAAGTCGCGCAGTAACTATTGCCTAACTTACAAAATGTTATGCATTTTACTTGCAGACATGAGTTAGGTTGCAATAAAATATTCTTCGACTGTAAATCTTAAATAATTGTTAAAACTAGCACTTCTTTTGTTTGTCCACCTAATAAATACTATTTTCAACCTTTTATAGTTATAACTATTTATAATTGAATTACTGAAGCATGAAGTTTACCAAATTAATATTGATTTTTGTACTTTTTGTAAGCGTTAATGGTTTTAGTCAAATTAATATTCAGCACTATTTGGTGCAGGGGCATCACGATTTAATGAGCTCTAATTACACCAATGCTATTCATAGGTTTAATACCATTATTCAAATAAAACCCGACTTATTAGAAGCTTACTACTTTAGAGGATTTGCAAAGTATTCTTTAAGCGATTATCATGGCGCCTATGCCGATTTCAATAAGGTAGTAGAATTAAACCAGTATTTTGCAGAAGGATTCAGATTCAGAGGGATAACAAAAGCTGCAATGCAAGATTATCAAGATGCCATGGAAGATTTTAATAAGGCCATTCAACTTGACTTAGCAAATCCGGATAATTATGTGAGTAGGGGTTTTACATTTTTAATGATTAAGGAATACGATAAAGCCATAAAGGACTTTAATTATGCATTAAAAATAGATAAAGATTTACCTTATGCTTATTTACATAGAGGGTATGCAAAATTAAGTGTTGAAGATTTTGAAGGAGCGGTTCAAGATTTTACCAAAGGAATAAAGCTAAATCCATATAGCCCCGATGGTTTTGGAAGGCGAGCATTGGCTTTTTCTGAGCTTGAAAAATATGATGAGGCGCTAGAAGATTTAGATCATGCCATAAAGATGGACCATACCAATACGCTGTATTATTTTAATAGAGCACTTATTAAATATAAAGCGAAAGACCTTGATGGTACAATGGACGATTATAACAAAGTAATTGAGTTGGATAATGAAAATGCGCTTACCTATTTTAATAGAGCTATTTTGAAATCGGAGTTAGGTGATAATCAAGGAGCAATAAATGATTATTCAAAAGCCGCTGAAATTAATCCACACAATATTTTGCCATTTTTTAATCGCGGGGGAGTTAAATACGAGCAAGAAGATTATTATGGTGCAATTGATGATTGGAGCCAAGCTATTGAAATATTTCCCGATTTTGCAAAAGCCTATCAAGCTCGCTCATCGGCCCGCTATCAAATTGGTGATGTAATTGGGGCTATGGACGACAAAGAAATAGCCAAGAAAAAAATTGAAGAATATAAAGCAACACACTCTGAAGATACTGCTTTAGCTGATTTCATGGATACAACCTATAATTTCAAAAAGGTTATTGAATTCGATTCCGATTTTTATAGAGCAAACATAGATGATGGACAAATTCAAAATCGTAGAATTGTTGTTAATCTAAAACCAATATTGCTAATTACCAGTAAGCAAGATAATTTACCCCGTGAGAATTTTGCTTTTTACTTGCAAAGTCTTGAGGATTTAAATAATAAGAATCCTCTAAAGCTAAACTTTACAGTTGCCAGTCAATTGTCTGAATTAGAAGTGGATTCTGTAAGAACTCTATTAAATGTGACAGAGCAACAGAAAATTGTATCATCGCTTAATAGCTATTTATATTTTTACCAAGGCTTATTAAATAGTATGATTCAGAATTATAATCAATCTATAAAATCATATTCAACTGCCATAGGTATTAATCCGGAATTTGAGTTGGCTTATTTTAATAGGGCAAACACGCGTTATTTAATGATTGAATACATGAATTCATTAGATGATTTTTCACAAGTAATTACCATTGAAGGAAAGGCAACCACAAAGCAAGATGATAAGAAAAAGGTAAATGAAGAAGATGCTTACAAAGAGGTAATTCAAGACTTGGATAAGGCAATTAAATTAAATTCAAGTTTTGGCTTTGCCTACTATAATCGGGCAAATGTAAAATGTATGATTAAAGATTTTACAGGTGCCATTGGCGATTACTCAAAAGCAATAGAAACGGGACCTGCAATGCCACAAGCATATTACAATAGAGGGTTAACCCTTATCTTTCTTCAAGATTTAGAAAAAGGATGCTTAGATATGAGTAAAGCTGGTGAATTGGGTATTGAAGAAGCATATCCGGTTATAAAAAAATATTGTATAAAAGACGATTAGTAATTTCTATTCAACAACAGTTACTGTTGTTTGTTCCTTAGCAATAGCATTTGTAATTTGCTTTAAAATTAAATTATACAAAAATAAAACAGCTCAAGTCTGAAATAATTGAAGTAATTCATTGGCAATAGTTTATATTTATTTCATATCTCAACCTGAGCATAAATTTTTATAAAATGAAAAAACTATCTATTCTTTTGGGTATGGCAATAATAATTGCAGCATGTACTCAAGTAAGTAATGAAAAAGTGGATGAAAATATCATTGCAAAAAATGAATTAAATTTAGAGTCCGATATTTTGACACCAGAGGTTCTTTGGTCCTTTGGTAGATTAGGTGATGTGCAAGTATCGCCAGACGAATCAAAGCTATTATACGGAGTATCCTATTATAACATTGAACAAAATAAGGGAAATCGCGAGCTTTTTGTTATGAATGCCGATGGCACAAACAAGCAGCAAATTACCCACACCTCTTTTGGAGAGTATAATGCGGTTTGGCACCCTGATGGAAAGCGTATTGTTTTTTTATCAGCTGAAAGTGGTGCTATGCAAGCATACGCAATGAATGCTGATGGAACAGGAAAGAAAAAAATATCGTCGGTTGAGGGTGATATTACAAACCTTGGATTTACACCATTAGGAGACAAGGTTTTTTATACAATGGATGTGAAAGTTGACCCTACAGCTCAGGATATTCATGCTGACTTGCCAAAATCAGATGGAAGAGTAATTGATGATTTAATGTACCGCCATTGGGATGTATGGGAAGATGGCTTTTATAGCCATATATTTGTAGCCGATTTTAATGGCGAGGCAATTAATAATGACGTAGATATTATGCCAAACGAACCATTCGATACTCCTCTACAGCCTTTTGGTGGGATAGAAGAAATATGTTGGAGTCCTGATGGGAATTCGTTGGCTTATACATGTAAAAAACTAAAAGGAAAAGAATACACTTTGAGCACTAACTCTGATGTTTATCTGTATAATACCGAAACAAAAGAGACAAAGAATTATACAGAGGGTATGATGGGGTACGACAAGGTCCCTTTCTTTTCGCCCGATGGCACAAAACTATATTGGTTAAGCATGGAACGACCAGGTTTTGAAGCAGATAAGGATAGACTGTTTGAAATGGATTTAGCTACTGGTGAAAAAAGATATTTAACAGATAAATTTGACCATAGCCCATCAGGCTTTGAGTGGGATGCCGATGGTAAAACCCTTTATTTTGTTGCCGGTGTTATGGCCTCTTTCCACATTCATAAAATGGATGTTGCATCTAAAGAAATAACAGCCATTACTTATGGTCAGTTTGATTATCATTCGGTGGCTTGTGCAAATGGCAATTTAATTGCTACACGTGTTGATATGACAAAACCACAGGAAATTTATAGCGTTAATAAAGAAACAGGAGAGGTTGCGGAACTTTCGTTCGAGAATAAGCATTTATTAGACCAGTTGAATATGCCAACCGTTGAGAAGCGTTTTATAACTACTACCGACAATAAGGAGATGCTTACATGGATTATTTATCCTCCTAATTTTGATAAGACAAAGAAGTATGCTACTATCCTTTATTGTGAAGGTGGACCACAATCGCCACTTAGTCAGTTTTGGAGCTATCGTTGGAATTTTAGCATGATGGCTAGTAATAATTATATTATTGTAGCACCAAACCGCCGTGGCACTTTAACCATGGGGCAGGAGTGGACAGACCAAATTAGTAAAGATAATAGCGGACAAGCTATGCTTGATTTACTTAGTGCTATTGATGTAATGAAAAAAGAACCTTTCGTAGATGAAAATAATTTAGCTGCAATTGGTGCAAGTTTTGGTGGGTTCTCGGTAAATTGGTTGGCAGGCAACCACGAGGGTAGATTCAAAGCGTTTATTTCGCATTGTGGTGTTTTTAATTCAGAAATGGAATACATAACCACCGAAGAAATGTTTTTCGATAATTATGAAAAAGGCGGTGCTCCATGGGAAACTGATAATAAAGTTGCCATGAAATCGTACGCAGGTTCACCTCATAAATTTGTAAAAAATTGGGACACACCAATTATGATTATTCATGGCGAGCACGATTATCGTATTCCTTACACACAAGGAATGGCTGCGTTTAATGCTGCTCAGTTATTAGGAGTTCCAAGTAAACTATTGTTTTTCCCAACAGAAAACCATTGGGTATTAAAACCACAAAATGGAATACTTTGGCAGCGTGAATTTAAAGGCTGGCTTGATAAGTGGTTAAAAGAATAAAAAGAATATAGTATTCATATTTTAGTAAAAAGTAATAAGAGAACATATATTTTCTTATTACTTTTTATTTTTTATATACTTCCGATTAAAATATAGAATTAGTGTTTTTCTTGCAACAAGTGGTTCTTTAATCCTGGCTTATTAGTAGGTTCCATATGAATGGTCGATTCTATATTTAGTTCAGAACGAATAGCTTGTTCAATTTTATTTGCTTGATCGTGTGCCTCTTCTAATAATATCTCAGGAGGCAATAAAATATGAAAAGTTAGCTCAGTATGGTTTCCATATTTATGCATATGAAAATGATGCGGACAAACGTCCAATTCTAATTCAGAAATAATTTGATTGATTTTTAAAATTAATTTATCATCGGGTATTTCTCCCATTAAGCGCTTTGTTGAATCGCGCATTATTTCGTAAGCAGCATAAAATATCATTAAGGCAATTAGTATTCCAAGCACTCCGTCAATCCACCAAAAGAACTTGCCTAAAAAAATACCAATAAGTACTATTATTGAGGAAAGAGCATCTGTTCTATGATGCCAACCATCTGCTTTTAAAATAGCAGAATCGGTTTTTCGAGCTGCCCAAAAGGCGTATTGTGCAAGCAGTTCTTTAACAATGATGGAAATAATAGTGACAATAAGAGCAATTTTCCCAAAAATAACCGTTTCGCCCCCCTTAAGCTGGACAATAGATTTTAAAATAAAGTCAAAGCCAATAACAAATAGCAAAACGCCAATAATTACCGCGCTAACTAAATCGGCTCTACCATGCCCAAACGGATGTTCTTCATCTGCTGGTCTGCTACTTACTTTTGCACTTATTATTACAATTGCCGAGCTAACAGTATCAGTAAGGGTGTGCCAAGCATCTGCAATAAGAGCCACTGATCCAGTAAGTACACCTGCCCAATATTTTAATCCAAAAAGTAATGTGTTTGCAATAATTGATAGCCAGCCTTCTGTCAAGGCGTAATCTTTCTTTTGATTTACGATATTATGTTTTGTTTTCATTTATTGAATTTTACTTTCAGCTCGTTGCTTTTACTGAATAGCTAGTTTCTTTTTTATCTTTTTAGGCACAGCATCTTTATGAATCATAATAGATAATGTTTTGTATAAAAACCAAGCCTCTGATGCATAAAAATAGCCTTTATAAACATTATCAGTATTCCACGAATTCTTCACTTTAAAATATTTGATGCCATTTTGATCCGTTGCATACCCAGTAATGTGCATTCCATGATCGTCTGTTGTCAGGTATTTGTCAAAACCTTCTTGACGTAATTCTTGAGTAATGGTTTTCTCTTGCACAATTTCTTCAAAACTAAAAAGTTGCTTTTTTCTGTCTTTTTCCGATAGTTTTTCCCATTTAGACTGTTCACTGTCTGCCATTTCTTTAATGTCATCTTCAGGAATTATAGCAATACCATTTTTATGAGAAAACCCTTTTTCGCTTACATCGCTTCCCCAAAGTATAGTGTATCCATTATCAAGAGCATAATATGCCGCTTCAAGCATTTCGTTCATAGGCACATTAAATACGGTTCCTAAGGACCAATTGTCAGGCACTTCCATAATAAATTCAGTATAAAAGGGATGGTGAGTAAACGACCCAATTTCAACATAATCGCTTGGCACAATATTCATCTCATCTCTAAAAGAAATAGGGGTATATTCTTTCCCTTGATATTCAAACTTTTCAGGATCTTCTCCCAAATAAGCATCTAGAATTCCATCAAAACCATGAATCCATGCCGAGGTGAGTTTTCTGTTTTTATTCTTAATTACAGCATTTACATAAGCGTCGAGAACAATATCCAATTCACCATGAACATGTTTTTCTTCTCCGTAATTTAATCCTGCAAAGTTTTCTTCTGGCATAATTCCAGATTCACTTATTCGATCGAACACATTATTTGATTCAGCTCCACCACCAAAATTTTTAGCACCTTGCCAGCGAACGTAATCAATTGCTCGTTCATGATAATCTTTTTTAACAAGCCACATGTCCGATAAATCATGCTCCCCTTTATTCATTCTAATTAACTCCGATTCAATAAATGATAGTCCAGAAAAAGCCCAACATGTACTAGAACGGTATTGGTCTTTCACAGGAGTTGCTTTTAAATCAACCACATCACTAAATTGATAAACTAATGAATCTTTTATTTCTACTTTATCTTCCTGACTAAATCCAATAATAGGAAG
>JAUXEM010000030.1 GCA_030620515.1 Salinivirgaceae bacterium | reverse complement strand
GCCTCGTCAATAGTACGTACACCATGAATCATTTCATAGTTTAAGTCTTTGTATGATGCCACAAAACTTTTAAATGGTGCAATTCCAGTTCCTGTTGAAATCATTACAACTGGGTGTTCTTTTCTACGTGCTTCACTAATTGTAAAATAACCCATTGGTCCATTTATTTCTACCTCATCGCCGGTTTTTAGTTTTTTAAGCTTAGGGCTAACTTCACCTTTTTCAACTTCTTTAACTAAAATTTCAAAGTAGGGATCTGTCATGCTGCTGTAAACAGAATATTGACGAAATTCGCCAGCATCTTTTTTGCCAAGTACCAAATGTTGACCAGCTGTATATTCAAGTTCTTTGCGCTCAATTCTTACAATAAAAGTACTTTTGCTAAGGTGTTTTATACTTAGTACCTTGTGTATGTTGTGATAATATTCTTTGCTCATTAGATATTTAAAATTTATGCAAAAATAATAATAATTCTTGCAATAAAAGACCTTAGGGTCTTAAATAAAATAAGAAACAAAAAAAGCAGATTTTCCAATAGTGTATTTAGTCTTTGCTAATGAAATTAAGCAATCAATTCGTGTTGTTTATCAGCTGATTACATCTTTACATATGCTCGTAAAGACTTATGAGTATAGCTTTTGAATGAGGCTGTTTAATTGTTTAAAGATTGTAATAGTTGTTATTTTAGGGTAATTATTAGGAATCTATTAAGTAGTTTATTGTTTGTTTTGATAACTTAAAATAGTTTGATAAAAGAAAATAGAACACAAATAACACAGGTTTATACAGATAATAACAAATAAAATCAGTGTACATATGTAGTATCTGTGTTCCAATTTTAAATAGGATTAATTATAATCTGGTAAAAACGAATATTCTTTTGAGTATCTCATCATTTGCTCCGAATAAGTTTCAGTATAATCAACAGTTACATCAATTATTTTGTCGCCATCATAAACAGGTTTAAGTGTAGGATTAACAAATCCTCCATATGGTGCAATATTTAGTTTTGTAAAACGCTCAAGAATCTCAGTATGCAATTCTTGGTCAACTTTAACGGCATATTTCTCAACCAATGCTTTACCGTCTTCAAAATCACCTTCAGACTTAATACGCTGAATTTCAGCTAACATTTCACCGAAAATGGTTTTTAGTTTTTGATGGTCGTTTACTACCACGTAAGTTTTATTATCTGCTTTTTTAATTTCAATAACATTATCGGCTTTTCCAAGTTCGTAACTCCATTTTGCAATTAACTGACGGTTACGCATGTGCGCTTGCTCAACGTCTTTTCCTAATTCAATGCGAGTAAGCTGTGTAAACATGCCATTGCGTATATACGAATTGTACTCAGTTATACCAACCTCAATAGATTCAACTAAGCCTAATTCTAATAATTTATAGTCGGCAATATAGTATAATGCAAATAGATCGGCGCGGGTTTCTTCTAACACCGAGCTGTAATTTTTAAGTGCCTCAGAACTTGTACCTGGTAATAATTGACCTGAACCGTGACCAAGACATTCGTGTAAATCGGTATGTAAATTACCTGCAAGTGCTCCATGCTTTTTAGCCAAAGCTATTTCTTGTTCCGATGCAAAAAACTCTTTCATAAAACCATTTCCTTCCGAAGCTTTATCATAAGCATAGGTAATATTATCAATAGTTACCGATTTTGAACCATGGTCTCTACGAATCCAATCGGCATTGGGTAAGTTTATACCAATTGGGGTAGAAGGGTAGCAGTCGCCACCTAATTGAACAGCCGTAATTACTTTTGCAGTAACACCTTTAACTTCTGCTTTTTTAAAACGATTGTCGGTTGGGGCATTATCTTCAAACCATTGCGCATTGTCACTTATAATAACTGTGCGTTTTGTGCCTTCAAGGTTTTTGAAGTTAATTAGCGATTCCCATGTAGCTTTCATTCCCAATGGGTCGCCATATACTTCAGTAAAACCATTAACAAAGTCAATTCTTGAATCCAGATCGCTTACCCATGCAACATTAAAGTCGTCCCAAGCTTTTAGGCCACCAGTTTTATAGTACTCAATTAATAGTTGAAGAGATTTTTGTTGTTGCTCATTTTCTGCAACAGTCTCTGCTTTTTCTAACCAAAAAATAATTTTCTGAATTGCTTCTTTGTACATTCCCGAAGCACTATATACCTTTTCAACCAACTGGCCATTCTCTTTAACTAATTTGCTATTTAAACCTACTGAAATAGGTTGTTCAGGGTTGTTTTGAACCACTTTAGCATTAAAAGCTTCAACCTCTGCTTGAGTAACACCTTCGTAAAAATTAGCTGCCGATGCTTCAATAATATCTTTAGAACTATCTGTTACAATTCTTTTATTATCAATATTAGAACTAAATATTATTGGAATAATGCGTTGAGTAAACTCTTCAACTGATTCGTTAGCTAATAATGGAAATTTTGTAGTATCACTATTGTTAATTAGTTCGGCATAAAACTTTTCACTCACTGCCGGATAAAATTTATCAGTAGAGTAGTGGTGATGAATACCATTCGAGAACCATACGCGTTTTGCATAAACTAAAAAGTTTATAAAGTCTGTGCTTTCTTTATCTCCACTAAAACTTTCAATAATAGTCTCATTTGTTCGGCGAATAGTTAAGTTGTGTTTATAATATTGATCGAAAATAATATCGCGACCACATACAGCTGCCTGACTTAAATAATATAGTAGTTCTTTTTCTTTAAGATTTAAATTCTCAAAGCCGGGAATTTTGTAGCGCATTATCTTCAAATCGCCAAATTGTTCTATTAAATACTTAAATTCTTCTGTTTCTTTCTCCTTCATTTCGCTTGTGTTTTTACAACTTATTAGCACCACTGCTATGAACAGGGTTGTAACGCCTATTTTTCTCATCTTTTCTTTATGTAGTTCTTTAACTGCAAAACTATATAATTATTTTATATAATGTTTCGATACTTTCTTATTAGTATCCCTAATATCCGCAAGTCATCGGATGAGTTTACCTGCCTGTATGGCAGACAGGTTAATTAACAGCAATATAGAATATGATTTGTTTCACATTAATTTCACTACTCATCCAATGACTATTAATGCTTTAATCAATGAGTTGCGGATTTGATGGTATCTAGTTATAAAAAATAAAAAACGGGCACTATTCTTAGTAATATGCACATTATCAGTACAATTCCTATTGAGTTATTGTCCATTAATCATTACTAATTACACATTATCTACATATATCCGTGAAGTATCATATGCTCAATAAATATTTTTATGCCAATGGCTATTAAGATTAATCCACCAAATAATTCAAACGGAAATTTTATTTTTTGTCGGAATTTGCTTCCCAAGTAAACTGCTAAATAAGATAAGACAAATGAAACAATGCCAATTATAATTCCGGCTGTTAGTATCGTAACATCAATTACACTAAAAGTAATTCCAACAGCAAGGGCATCTATACTAGTTGCAATAGCTAAGCCAAATAATACTTTGTGGCTAGTGGCATCAAAGCATATTATTTCATCTTTATTTTTAATGTATTCCCAAATCATCTTTCCCCCAAGGAAAGAGAGAATTACAAGGGCTATCCAATGGTCAAAATCTTCAATATAAGATTTAAAACTACTACCTAAAAAAAAACCAATTATGGGCATCAAGCCTTGAAAAAAGCCCATGTATAATCCTATACGTAAAGCATTTTTATGAGAGTAGTTTAATAAAATTAGCCCACATGAAATTGAAACGGTAACACTATCCATTGCTAAGCCAATGGCAATAAGAAACAAATATATTAATTGCATGCATTATTATTTTACACAAAAATGCCAAAAAAAAGCGATTAGCCAAATATTGTTTTATGTTTTTATTCTTTGAATTGCATTTCAATTTAGAAACCTAAAACATTATGATTTGTATTTTAAATTTTCTTATTGTTTTAAATATTGTAATTTGTATTATATTTAAAATTTATAGTAACTAAGTTGCCGCAATAAAACCTGACTACCGTTAGGATAGTTTGCAAAATTTTAACCGTTAATTAGATAAGTAAAGTAAATCACAAATTTGGATATTTTGTTACCATTGTTAGAGTTTGTTACAGTATATGGTATTTCAATATGAATATAGTAAATGATATTAAAATAATTGTTAAGAACGCCAGAGAATATGATGTAGTAAATATAAATAGCAGGCAAATGAAAATGATTTTTAACACATTGTAATATCCATAAACTCTAAAATTTCTATATTTTTTTTTAGAAATTATTATCTAATAGTCACGGTGTTACAAATTTTATTGTCCTTTTTAAAAAAAAACTTTCGGACAGTTATGATTTGATACTGAATAAAAAGTGACCCAAAGGACACTTTTTTTGTTTAATTAATGTTGAGTTAACATTTGATACATAACGTTATTGTATCTTTTACTATTTTTGAATTATATATTATTTAATATGAGAGTTTTTATATTTCATTACCATTTGAATCCAGGTGGCGTAACTCGCATTATAGAATCGCAGGTAGCAGGTTTTAAGCAAGAATATCCTGATGTAGAGCTAAATGTAGTTGCTGGTTTTTGTGAAAACCCTGAGTATTACGCTAAGCTGAATGTGAAGTTGCATATAAATGCTAAACTTAATTATTTGGTGGATGCCGATTTTTCAAAGCAGGAACTAGATGAGCTACATGATGAAATATATACTTACTTAAAAAACACGATTAAACCAGGTGATATACTACATGTACATAATCTAAACTTAGGAAAGAACCCGATTTTAACCATGGTATTTTCTAAGCTGAATGGCGAAGGCTATTTACTTATTAACCATGCTCACGATTTTGCCGAAGACCGTTCGGTTAATATGGACTACATGCAGAAAATAATTAATGGTTTTTTCAATATGCCTTTAAAGGAGATTATGTATCCTAATAATTCAAGGTATTTGCTTGGGGTATTAAATAGTACCGATTACAATAGAACACTTGAATTAGGGGTAAATAAAGAGCGTTTGTTTTTGTTTCCTAATCCAGTATATATGGCTGAAGACAATACTATAAATAAGGCTGTTGCAAATAGAACAATTCGTAAGGAATTCAAAATTGATGACAAAAAATTTATCATAACCTATCCGGTAAGAGTAATTAGACGCAAGAATATTGGAGAGTTAATTTTATTAGCAGTACTTTTTAAAAAGAGTTGCCAGTTTTTGGTTACTATGGCTCCGCGTAATCCTATAGAGTTAGAGCACTATATAGCTTGGCAAAAGTTTTGCGCAGATTATGAAATTTCAATATTATTTGAAGCTGGTAAGGAAATTGATTTTATGCAACTTCTTTCAGGCTCAGACTATTGCATTACCACAAGTGTGCAAGAAGGATTTGGTATGACATTCTTAGAACCTTGGCTTGTAGGAACTCCGGTACTAGGAAGGGATTTGCCATATGTAACTGAGGATATAAAAGCAGAAGGTGTAGCATTAAATGGACTTTACAAGGCTTTTATGGTGCCTTTTATAGATGGTGAAATAGATTTTAAGGAATTGTCGCTTGAAAAACAAAAGCAGCTAATAATAAGTATTTTAAACAAAATAAGCATGGGACAAGAAATAATAAACCTTAACAATTGGTTAATACAGTTCCCAAAAAAGATATCTACATTTGAAATTGCACAAAATAAGAAAACAATAACAGCAAAATTCTCAATTTCTAACTATGCCAAACGAATATTTGAATCGTATAAAACCGTACTTGGATAATATAGCTCCATTAAAGACTATAAGTACAGGAGTAAAGCCAAAATTTAAATTAGATAAAACTATAAAGTCGGTTGTTTTTGATATTTATGGTACCTTAATTATTTCGGCATCGGGCGATTTAGATAAATCGAATATAACTTTTGAAGGTATTTCAAAAGCAATTACTGAAGCTGGTTTTGATTGGGTTAATAAACCCTTTCATTCAGATGCAAAACTTTTACTCGACCTTTTTCATGTCACGGTTCTAAAGCATCAAAATATATTAAATAAAAAAGGGCATCCTTATCCCGAGGTGGATATTATTGCTGTTTGGCAAGAGTGTACTTCTATAGCAATAAAAAAAAAATTACTAAAAGCAAAAGGCAATATAAACCTACATACTTTAACTGTTGTTTTTGAATTGTTAAGCAATGCAGTTTATCCAATGCCAAACATGAATAGTGTTTTGCAAAAGCTAATTTCTAGCAGTATTCCAATAGGTATTGTTTCAAATGCTCAGTTTTATACTCCGTTAATTATGAATTATTTTATTCATAATAAGCTTACTAATATTGAGCATATTGAAGGATTTGAAAGTGATATTTCAGTTTATTCTTATAAAATACTTCGTTCAAAACCCGATACATTTTTGTTTGAATCGTTAGCAGAATCATTAAAAATAAACTATGGTTTAAAACCTAATGAGGTACTATTTGTTGGTAACGATATGTTAAAAGACGTTTGGACAGCCAGTCAGCTAGGATTTAAAACAGCACTATTTGCAGCCGATGAACGATCATTGAAAATGCGAGAAGATGACGATAGAGTAAAAATGGTTAAGGCTGATTATGTTATTACCAATTTAAAACAATTATTTAATATTTTGCTTGAAAATTAGTAAATATCTTCGGGGCAAGCCTACGAGGTATTAAAGTTCAAAAAATCAAATTACAAATTTCAAAAAAAAAAATAAACGAGGCAACCTGCCCGACTACGTCATTCAGCCTGCCTAATCGGCGGGACCTCGTGAAACTTTGGCAGACGGGTTATACCCAAAGAGATTAACAAAAAAAAAGTAAGCTTGCTAATTCTACTTTACAAAGTTAAAGAAGGTTGTAAATAAACATGTAAGGCTGAAATAATTAGCGCGGGGCGTTGCCCTATGCTAGTTATTGCGCTCTTTCAGAGCTATTTGTAACTTCGTAAAGTAGAACTAACAAATTGAATTTAATGTTTTGAAATTTGAAATTTGATTTTTTGTTTCTTGTTATTTGAATTATATTATTTGTTTTTTGAAATTTGAATTTTGCTTTTTTGAAATTTGAAATTTGAAATTTGCTTTTTGTTATTTGAAATTTATATAAAGTATGGACATTTCGAACTTACGTATAGGAATAATTCACTCACTAATTGGTAAAAACGATGGCGTGTCCATTGTTATTGATCAAACAGTGCATGCAATAGTGCATAATATGGGCATTGGTTTGGGCAATATCTTTTTTTTAGCAGCACATTCTTCACCAAGGTTTAATGCAAAAACAGATGAAGTATTTTGGCATAAAAACGAAATGCAGAAAGAAATTATTTCTACTTTTTGTCAAGAACCAGCAGCCGATTTAGACCAAAGAATACATAAAGAAGCCATGTATGCCAAGAAGGTTATTGCCAATTGGGTAGAAGAAAATAATATAGACCTAATAATTGCACATAACACATCACACTCTTATAATTTTATTACAGCAGTAGGTTTAGGCTATTATTTCGAAGAACTAAGAGCTGAGGGAATTATATGGCCAAAGCAAATGGTTTGGTGGCACGATAGCTATTTTGAGCGTGATATTTTTGCTAATCCTAATAAGGTAATTCAAAAGTATCTTAAATATTTGCCCGGTACATACATAGATGGAATGGCTTTTATTAACCATCAACAAATTGAATTGGGCAAAAAGGTTTTTAACAAGTACAATCCAGATGGTATGAAAGCCTTTTTTAAGAATAGAGTAGTGGTAGTGCCAAACACTAGTGCAATTGAATGGGATTATGAACCAAATTGCGACGATAATAAACTTATAGCACCAGAATTGGAACGGTATAACGAGTCATTTTGGAAAGACAGCGGTTTGCTTAAAATTATTGAGCAAAAAGGATATACTATGGATACAACCGAGTTATTATTACAGCATACCCGAATTGTACCACGGAAAAAAATTGAAACAGCAATTGAATTAGCTTTTAAATTAGAAAAGAAATTCTCTGGAGAAGGAAATAAAAGATGCATAGCAGTTATTGTTACAGGTCACTCGGGCGATGAACAAAACTATTATAAAAAATGGCTGCAAGAGTTTTATGAAGAATTATTGGAAAAGAATCCAGGTTCCGATGTAGTATTCTTGATGAGCGAAGGAATAATACTATCGCATCGCGATATAATTGTCGATAAAAAGTATTATCAATTCTCTGAATTACCTGGTTTATTTGCCGCTGCCGGTGGTATTGGTACTTATTTTAGCGAGGTAGAGGGTTTTGGAAATAACTTGCTCGAGCTTATTTCATATGGTGTACCAGCTGTAATAAATAAGTATGAAGTTTACAAAACTGAAATTGAGCACCTAGGTTTTAAACTGCCGGCTATAGAGGATTGCAAAGTCAGCCAGAAATTAGTTGATGAATCGTATCGCTTATTAACCGATATACCTTATCGTAACCAAGTAGTTAAGCATAACTTAAAAGTATTGGAAGATAAATTAGGTCACCATATTATTGCAGAAAAACTCAGCCCCTTAATTGAAGATATTTTTACCAAAGTGCTTTCGTAGTTAATAAGAAGTGTAAAGTAAGATGGAAATAGGAGAACGGAGAATGGATAACGCATTACAAACTGTCTATTAAGCCTACATTATTAATTATTTATTGCTAATTGTTTAGCCCACTTTAGGCTCTTTAAACTTCTTTCTATATTCTAAGTTCAACATTCTAAATTTCAAACAATAATTTAGTAGTTTTTTCTTATACATTTGCTTTTCGTTTTTCAATTTAAAAATTTATTTTATAATTAATGTTTGAATTAGGATATTTGGGTTTGTTTTTGGCTAGTTTTTTAGCAGCTACGGTTGTTCCTTTTAGTTCTGAGGCTATATTGTCGGGTGTTATAATAGCAGGTTACTCGCCTGTTTTAAGCTTAATAATTGCTACGTTTGGTAATTGGTTGGGTGGTTTAACATCGTACTACTTGGGCTACCTTGGTAAACAGCAATGGATTGAAAAATACTTACGTATTCCTGAAGCTAAAACTGAGAAATTCAAAAAGAAAATTAAGGGAAAAGAACAATGGGTTGCCTTTTTTTGTTGGTTGCCATTTATTGGCGATATACTTGCTGTGGTATTAGGCTTACTTAAAATTAATCCTATACGGGTTTCTATCGGAATGTTTGTTGGTAAAGCATGTAGGTACGCAGCTTGGGCCTACATTACTCTTGCTTTAATAAAATAATTCTGTTAAAAGCAATCAAAATATAGAGGCTAATTCTATTTTTTAAAATCTACTGTAAAGTTACTTTGTGGCATGTATGAGAATTTTTGCCAATAATAGTATTGGTAATTATTTTTCTGCCAAGTGGAATCCACAGGTAAAAAGAGTTTATTTACTTCAATTCCATTTTTAACTCTTAATGTATAATCAGCTTTAATAAAAGGTTTTTTCCAATATTGTGTAGATAGCAAAATGTAGGTAGCGGCTGAATCGTTGTGTTTGTGTTTGTATTTAATATGAAGAATAACAGAATCTTTTGCCGGAATATTTACATTAAACCAATGTCCTTTTTGTCCTTTAAAAGGCTTAATGTTTTGCATAGTATTGCAATTGTAAATGGCTATTGTATCAATTATATCAGTGCTATATACATATGGATAGTATATTTTTGTTTCAATATCAGTGTTATTGCTATTTCGTAAAAAGTACATTCCACTTACGTATAAATGCGTAGAATCAAGCTCGAAATTTAACAACTATTGGTAAAAATAAAGCTGTTACGCTTGAGCTACTTCACACATTCAAATTGATATTTAACTTTTATTAAATATGAATAAAAATAATAAATTATAAATAGCTTTAGCTAATTAAGCTTTATAAATTGTTAAGTTATTTTAATGTTAAATAATTGCTAACATTGCTATTGCAATGCTTGTTATATTTAATATGTACTCATATTTTTCTATCTTTAACAGAATAACTTTAAAATTAATTACTCATGGGAGATTTTTATCAAAATTCGCTTGTTACAACTTTGCATAATTTTAGAAATAGAAAAACCGAAGATATTGAAGCAGAGTTAATAAAATATTCTAAGCGCAGACCTATGGGCTTAATTATTCCGTCGCTATATTCCGAATTATCACGTCCGGCACTTACTAATATTGTAAATGTGTTAAAAGAGGTGCCATACTTGAACGAAATAGTTATAGGTTTAGATGCAGCTACTGAAGATGAATTTAAAAAAGCCAAAGAATTCTTTTCTGTATTACCCCAACACCATAGGGTTATATGGAACGATGGACCAAGAATGAAGCAATTAGAATATAAGCTAACCGAGAAAAATATTCATCCGGGAAACCCAGGTAAAGGCAAAAATGTATGGTTTAGTTTTGGATATATGATATCATCGGGTCGTTCTGAAGCTATTGCTTTACACGATGCAGATATTATAACATATAGTCGCGACATGTTAGCTAGGCTTTTTTACCCAGTTGCAAAACCATCGTTTAATTATAAATATTGCAAAGGTTATTACTTTAGAGCAGACGAAGAAAAAATTAACGGTCGCATGGTTCGTTTGTTGGTAACACCACTAATACGTACGCTCAAGAAATTTCTAGGTCCATTAGACTATTTAGACTATTTAGATGGTTTTAGATATATACTTTCAGGAGAATTTTCGATGCGTGCCGATGTATTAAAAACAATTCGTATTCCGAGCGACTGGGGCTTAGAGGTAGGTATATTAGCAGAAGTGCATCGTAACAATGCTATAAGTAGAATATGTCAGGTTGAAATTGCCGACCGCTACGATCATAAGCACCAATCAGAATCATTTGATAATCCTGAAAAAGGTTTATCTAAAATGAGCTTTGATATTTCACGTTCCATATTTGCAAAACTTGCCTCTGATGGTTCTGTTTTTAGCGAGGGAGCATTCCGTTCAATAAAAGCAACTTACCACAGAATTGCACTCGATATGGTTGAGCAATTTAATAACGATGCAGTAATGAACGGATTAAAATTTGATAGACATAAAGAAGAAAGGCTAGTTGACCAACTTGCTCGTAATGTTTATCAGGCAGGAATAAGCTATCTGAATAATCCGAACCAAACACCGGTAATGCCAAGTTGGAAAAGAGTGTTAAGTGCAATTCCAGAAATTAGAATTGAATTTAACGAAATAGTAGAAAAAGATAATAAGTCATAGCAAATAAGTATAAACATCAATTTTGATGTAAACAATTTTACAACTTATGCTTTATATAAGCTCAGACCTAATAGTAAACAACTATTAGGTTTGAGCTTTTAATGTAAATGTAATTATAGAATATGATTAATTGGCAAGATAAGGTTAGAGAGAGATTAGGATTTATTTATAAAAAAAGTATTTCTGAAGATCAAATTATGCTCTTTCTTTCTTTAGTTGAGAAGAATGTTAGCAATGCACCTAATACTAGTTATAGATGGTCGCAAGAAGATATTGCTTTAATTACCTATGGCGATAGTATTATAGATGAGAAAGAAATTCCTTTACAATCTTTAAAGGCTTTTTTAGACAAAAAGTTAAAAGGTGTAATAAATAATGTACATATACTACCTTTTTTTCCTTTTAGTAGCGACGATGGTTTTTCGGTTATTGATTTTAAACAAGTTAATCCAGATTTAGGCAATTGGCTTAATATTAAAGAAATATCGAAAGAATATCGTTTAATGGCAGATTTGGTTATTAACCATGCATCGAGTAAAGGAGAGTGGTTTAATAATTTTTTGAAGGGACATGGCGAGGGGAATGATTTTTTTTTAAAAGAAAATCCGAATACCGACCTTTCGTTAGTAACAAGACCTCGAAACTCGCCATTATTAACAGAATATAAAACTGCAAGTGGAATAGAACATATATGGACAACTTTTAGTGCCGACCAAATTGACTTGAATTTTGCTAATCCAGAGGTGCTAATTGCAATGTTCGATGTTCTTATTCATTATCTTAAAAATGGAGCAAAGATTATTAGGTTAGATGCTATAGCCTTTTTATGGAAAGAGATAGGTACAACTTGTTTACATTTACCAGAAACGCACGAACTAGTGAAATTAATGCGCGACATTGCCGAATTAGTATGTCCAGGAGTTATTATAATTACCGAAACCAATGTACCTAATATAGAGAATTTGAGTTATTTTGGTTCTAATGACGAAGCACATATGGTTTATCAATTTAGTTTGCCACCCTTATTATTACATGCCTTAAATACAGCTAATGGTGAATATTTATCGCAATGGGCGCAAACAATACCTAATCTTAACAAAAATTGTTCTTTCTTAAATTTTACCTCATCGCACGATGGGATAGGTGTTCGCCCGCTAGAAGGGCTATTGCCTAATAGTGAGAAAGAATTACTATTTAAAGACATTGAGAAAGCAGGAGGTTTAATTAGTATGAAAACTAATACAGATGGTAGTTCAAGTCCGTATGAACTAAATATTACCTATTTTGATGCAATGAAACTAACCCGAAAAGGTGCTGATGAATATCAGAATGAACGTTTTATTTGTTCGCAAACAATAATGATGACAATGAAAGGAATACCAGCATTTTATATTCATAGTTTGTTGGCATCGCCAAACTATAAAGCGGGAGTAGAGCAAACAGGAAGAGCACGAACCATTAATCGTGAAAAACTAAATAAAAAAGAACTCTATTATGAATTAGATAATGATTCAAATAGAAAACTAGTATTTAATGAATTGGTTAAATTAATAAATACTCGTAAAAAGCATAAAGCTTTTCACCCATCAGCCTATCAAATAGTTTTTGATTATGGCAATTCTTTTTTTGTAGTTTATCGCAAGTCAGAAAATGGAGAAGAACTGCTGTCAATATCAAATTTAACATCAGAAAAACAGTCCATTAAATTGAATAGCAATCAAAAACATTTAACTACTGATATTATAAGTAGAAAAGAATATTCCATGTCAGATATTACCTTAAGACCTTATCAAACACAATGGCTAATAAAAAAATAACAAATAAAATGAAATTTTTAATTGTACCTGATTCGTTTAAAAATTGCATGTCGGCAACTAATGTGGGTAAGTACATTAGTAAAGGCGTTAAAGCGGTTTTTATAGATGCTAATATTAAAGTAATACCAATTGCTGATGGAGGCGAAGGAACTGTACATGCAATTATATCATCGGTTGGTGGAACCATAAAAAAAGTTCAAGTGCATGATCCACTTATGCGACCTATTGAATCCTTTTTTGGAATTTTGCCCGATAAAAAAACTGCAATAATAGAAATGGCAGCAGCAAGCGGTATAGAACTTATAACTAATGATGAAAGGAATCCGCTGAAAACAACATCATATGGAACGGGTGAATTAATTAGAGCAGCTTTAAATGCAGGATGCACAGAAATTACAATTGGTATTGGAGGTAGTGCAACCAACGATGGTGGAATAGGAATGGCTATGGCGTTAGGAGCTGAGTTTAGAACATCGAAAGGGAAATTAGTAAACCCGAATGGTGAGTCGTTAATGGCTCTTACTGATATTAGTATTAGTGGCATTGATAAAAGGTTAAAACACACCAGTATTAAGGTGGCTTGCGATGTAAAAAACATATTGTGTGGCAGCAAAGGTGCAGCGGCTGTATATGGCCCTCAAAAAGGTGCTACAAAAGAAATGATTGTAGAATTAGATGCCGGCTTAACGAACCTTGCCAAATTGGTTAATAATAAGCTCAAAATTGATATTGATAATATAAAAGGAGGAGGCGCTGCAGGAGGATTAGGAGCGGGGTTGGTTGCTTTTGCTAATGCAAAACTTGTTGGCGGATTTGATTTAATTGCCAAAACATTAAATATTGAAAAGAGCATAAAAGAAAGTGACATTATAATTACTGCAGAAGGAGCTATTGATTTTCAAACCTTATTTGGAAAAACTCCAGCAGGGGTAGCAAACCTAGCCAATAAATATAAGAAACCCATTTTTGTATTTGCAGGAGCTGCACAAGATGATGCTTCAAAAATAGATAATTCTTTAATTACCTCAATTGTACCAATTACACGAAGACCGATTAAATTACCAGATGCAATAAAGATGGCTCCAAAATGGTTAACCCAATCGGCAATAGAATTATGTAATACTTTAAAAGCAGGTATTAATTTAACCTAAATATAATATTTGAGCGTTTTTCTCTATTCTAATTGAAAAAGTTACATTAAAAAATCACTTAAAAATAGATGTAAAGTCTTGTAAATAGGTGGTTTACCTAACTATGTAAATATTTTTTAAGTATCTGAGAATCGAATATATAAATTTTGTAGCACCTACCATAGTGTTTGCCCGTAAACTCCGTCTCTGATAAGAAAGCTACAATAATGAGCCTGCCTGTTGTAAGTATTCAGGCAGGGCTTAAGTCTAGCCTTAGTCTAGAAAAATAAGGAGTTTACTTTTCGCAAAATGATTGATTAAAATGCAAGAGTAACTAAATTAGTGGAGTTTTCTTGCAAAGACTAACTATCAGAATGGTAATTAGTGCTTTCAAATATCTTGTTAGCATTTTTTGCTAAAAAACCATTGTACAAATTACCATTACTATCAGCATATCTAATTGCAAATTCATAGTAGCAAGCAGGTATTTCATATTCTCCTTCAATAAATTCTACTTTTAAATTCTCGGCCATAATACTCGACTGTTGAAGAAGTTCCTCGCGAGTTCCCTTAATTTCACCTCCCGCATTATTCATTAAAAAACCATGATCTTTCAAGTGTTGATTCACAACTTCTATGCTTTTTAGTTTTTTTAAATGATTAATGCTAATTGTAAAATGGTTAGCACGAAAACCATATACATATAACCATGCTGCATATTCCGATTCCTCGCGAAGTTTATGATAAGCTTTATATGATGGTTTTCCCCATATATTACCGTCGAAAAGCAAATTCTTAGATTTATATTCTATATTTCCAACTGAATTTAAACGCTCTAAGACAATACCTTGTAAATCATCACTAAAATCTTCTAATACTAATTGGCTAATAAAAACCTTTGGTTCTTCAGGATGGTTTGGTACTTCATAATGCTTAGCAATTAGCTTTTTTTCTTTAAAATAATAATCTTCTTTTTTAACATAGCCAGCATAAATAAAAAGCCTTTCCAATACATCAATATCCATTCTAGGGTCATTAAATGTTCGAAAAGCTACATGGTCATTTATCACTTGTTCACCATAATTAGTAAATGATTTATGTACTTTTAAAATAGAGGGGTTTTGTATAGAATACAACTCCCAAAGTTTCGAGAAAATTTCATTACGTGTCATAATATTAGTAGTTTTTTTAGCATAACAATTATTAATGATATTTTGTTGAATCAGTGAGATTGTGATTTTAAAAACGATAGTTAACTGAAAGCATATAGTCGAGCTGATCCAGAGCGCACTCCACTGAGCTTGTCGAAGTGTAGTCGAGGGATTTATTGGGACTTACCCACCTGCCAAGTTCAACGTCAGGTTTCCCACACTTTTGTACGTATAGAAAATAAAATATCCAATTTAGATACCATGTCAGCTTACCCCTAGGAATGTCATTTCAAAACAGTGAAATTTTGTACAGTAATCTATACATTAATACTACATATTATTTGTCGATTAAAAGTATTTTATCTTCATTCGTGAATTATTATATAAATTATTTAGCTATTCATTAGAGCATAATTGATATGCAATAGTTCGTTACATTTTCATAATGCATTGATAATGAACTTAGTGCAAGGTTATGAAATTTTGTCTAAATATTTAATATTCAAGTAATTACATTTTCACCTACCTATCGCAGGCAGGTCTAAAGTCTAATGATCTATTAATATGAATAAACCAATATTAAATATAGCTATAGTAGCACATGTTGATGCAGGTAAAACAACACTTACCGAGAATTTATTGTATCATGTGGGAGCAATACGAACCAGAGGCAGTGTTGATGCAGGCTCAACCGTTACTGATGTATTAGATATTGAAAAGCAACGTGGAATATCAGTTAGAACAGCCGCTACTTCATTTGAGTTTGAAGGTACTATATTTAATTTAATAGATACACCTGGCCATGCTGACTTTTCAGCTGAAGTAGAACGATGTTTAAGCATATTGAATGGTGCAATTTTAGTAGTATCGGCAGTTGAAGGAGTACAAGCGCACACTTATAGTTTATGGGAAGCTCTGCAATCTTTGAAAATTCCAACTATTATTGTAGTAAATAAAATTGATCGTAGCGGTTCAGACTACTTAAATGTATTGGAAGAGTTAGAGAAAGAACTAAAGACAAAAATTATTCCATTAAATATTGGCTTAAGCGAGGGGGAATCTAATATTGAATTAGGCGAGCTGTGGAACACAAATAAATTATCAAATGATGCTAATGACATAAGGAACAAAGCACTAGAGAATATTGCTGAATTAGATGAACAAATTCTTGAGAAATATTTCAATGGAGAAGAAATATCGGACGTAGAGATAGTTAATAAAGCTGTTTCATTAACTCAAAAATCAAAACTAAACCCGGTAATAGCATTAGTGGCAAAAGAGAATATTGGAACAGAATTTTTATTACAAACAATAAAACAATTTATACCTACTGAGCAAGAATTTGAATTAGAGGAAGTGTCAGCTTTAGTATTTAAAATAGAACATGACAATACATTAGGGCGGCTTGCATATATAAAGTTATTTTCAGGACACATAAAATGCAGAGATTTAATATATAATTATTCAATAGGCAAAGAAGAAAAAGTTGCCCAAATTAAAAAAACATATACTAGTAAGATGCGAGATATACCTGAACTTAGGTCAGGCGATGTGGCTATTATAAGCGGTATGCAAAATGTAATGGCAGGGCATATATTAGGTAAGCCCCATAGAATACCAAAAAACACAACTATTCAACATCCTGTTTTAACAACACAAATTAAAGCTGAAAAATTAGAACAATATGCCCAATTAGCTGAAGCTTTAAAAGTTTTAAATATTGAAGATCCATTGCTCGATTTTATTTGGTTTAAAGAAGAGAAGGAGATGCATTTAAAACTAATGGGTAAAATGCAGATGGAGATATTAAAAAGCACTATAGATTCACGATTTGGAATTTCTGCTAATTTTGAAAATCCATCGGTAATTTATAAGGAAACACCAATTAGTAAAGCCGAAGGATTTGCTAAGTATACTATGCCTAAGCCATGCTGGGCTGTTTTAACTTTCTTGATAGAGCCAAGTGAAACGGGATCAGGGTTAAGCTATAATTCAAAGGTTAGTGTCGATAAAATACACAGGAAATATCAGAACGAAATTGAAGAAACAATACCAAAAGTCTTGCAGCAAGGAATAAAAGGGTGGGAGCTTACTGATGTTAAAATTACTCTTATTGGAGGCGAAGATCACGAAGTACATTCTCGTTCAGGCGATTTTATATTAGCTACACCTATGGCTATTTTGGCAGGACTTGAAAAAGCTGGCACATCGCTTTTAGAACCAGTTTATGAATTTGAAATAAAGGCACAAGAGGAATTATTGGGTAGTATAACTAACGATTTAACAACAATGCGGGCTATTTTTGGAAATCCGGAATTTAGTGATGGTAAGTTTACATTAACAGGAAAAGTTCCTGTTGCCACCGCAATAAATTATAGTATAAAACTAGGATCAATAACTAGTGGCAAAGGAAAACTAAAACTAAGTTTTGGAGGGTATCAAAAATGCACAGATAGACAAGGGGTTGTAAGAGAATACAAAGGAGTTAGTCCACTGAACCAAAGCCAATGGATATTACATAAACGTGGCGCTTTTAAAGCTGAAGAAAGAAAGTTTTAACCCTGTAACGTAGTGAATAATAAATAACATTTAAATTACAAATAGTAATAGCTTGTGACTTCTTATTTTAAAGGCTATCTTTAGCGGCTACTAAAATAATAATAATTATTGTTAACAAGCGCATCCAAAGTTAAGTAATACGCTGTCAGCAGAGTAAAAGAGAAATAAAAATATGAGCACCATTTACAGTATAATCACAGGAACAGGAAGTTATATTCCAATAAAATGTGTTAAAAACAGCGATTTTCTTACAAATGAGTTTTATGAAAAAGAGGATGTTAAACTCGATAAACCAAATCAGGAAATAATAGATAAGTTTTTAGAAATAACAACTATTGCTGAACGAAGGTATGTGACCGATGACTTAAATACTTCAGATATTGCATATTTTTCAGGTCTTTCAGCAATAAATTCGGCAAATATTAATAAAGAGGATCTTGATTATATTATTGTAGCCCATAATTTTGGCGATGTAAGTGCTAATAATAAACAACTAGATATTGTACCAAGTTTAGCGGCTAGGGTAAAACATAAATTAAAAATTGAAAATCCAAATACTGTTGCATACGATTTGCCTTTTGGTTGCCCAGGTTGGTTGCAAGCAGTTATTCAAGCCGATTATTTTATTAAATCGGGAGATGCTAAAAAAATATTAGTGATTGGCGCCGATGTTTTATCAAGAATATCTGACCCTCATGATAGAGATAGTATGTTGTATGCTGATGGAGCAGGTGCAATTGTGATGGAAGCTAAAGAAAGTGATACACCAATTGGAATATTAGCTCATAAAACACGTTCCGATACATTTTTGCATTCTCAAATGTTGTATATGGGTAAATCGTATAAAAACTGCGATAGTACCACTGGTGATGTATTTTTAAAAATGAACGGACGTAAACTTTATCAATATGCTTTAGAGACTGTACCTCAGGCTATTAAAAGTTGTTTAGAGAAAAGTAATGTTGATATTACTGAAATTAAAAAAGTACTTATACATCAAGCTAATGGTAAAATGGATGATGCTATTTTAAAACGATTATATAGTCTTTACAATATTAAAAACTCGCCCGATAATGTTATGCCAATGACCATTTCGTGGCTCGGAAATTCTTCAGTGGCAACTGTACCAACCTTGCTCGATTTAATACTAACAAATAAACTTAAACCACATAGCATAAATACAGGTGACACCATTGTTTTTGCCTCGGTAGGAGCAGGAATGAATATTAATACATTGGTTTATAAAATGTAATAGCTTGTGTTGTATTTTGCAAGCTCAAAATTAATATTCGAATTCTATGCAAAATAAAAAGAGGAATAAGACAAAAGAGAAACCAAGATTACACCCAAGAAATAAGAATAGAGAGCGATATAATTTTACAGAACTTATAGAAAATTCTCCTGATCTAGGTTCTTATGTTAAAATGAATATACATAACGATGAATCTATTGATTTTGCTGACCCAAGTGCCGTTAAGGCATTAAATAAAGCATTGCTGAAATACTATTATAGGGTTCATAATTGGGATATTCCAAAAGGCTATTTATGTCCTCCCATACCTGGACGTGCAGATTATATTCATCATATTGCTGACTTATTATGCAGTAACAATTATGGGAAAATTCCAAAAGGAGAAAATATTAAATGTTTAGATATAGGTGTTGGTGCCAATTGCATTTATCCTCTTATAGGTAATACAGAATATGGTTGGTCGTTTATTGGTTCAGATATTGATGAAGTGGCTATTGATTCAGCCAATAAAATTATTAGTTCAAACGACTCATTACATAACAAAATAGAGTGTAGGTTACAGAAGGATCCAAACGACTTTTTTTATGGAATTATAAAGAAAGATGAAATCATTGATTTATCCATATGTAATCCTCCTTTTCATGCAACAGCTATAGAAGCAGAATCAGCTACCAATAGAAAGCAAAGGAACTTAAGTAGCGAAAAAGTGATAGAATCAAACTTAAACTTTGGCGGTCAAAACAACGAGTTATGGTATAAGGGAGGCGAAATTAGATTTGTTGGCAATATGATAAGACAGAGTAAAAAATTCTATAAAAATTGTTTTTGGTTTTCTTCATTAATTTCAAAACAATCGAATCTGCAAAATATATATAGCCTATTAAAAGAAATTGATGCTATTGAGGTAGTAACACTTCCAATGGGTCAGGGCAATAAATCTAGCCGAGTAGTTGCTTGGACATTTCTGACTAAAGAAGAACAGAAAAATTGGAAAAATACTCGATGGAAACAATAGAATAGAGTGTTAACCATTAATAAGTATTGCATTTTTGCATTGTGCTCATATTCAATACCATACAGACTTACCGTTCTAAACAATTAATATCTTTGAATGCAATTATACGAGCATTACTTCGATGTAATTTACTAATTAACATGAAAATATATAGCCTGCATGCATTTATGGCAAAAATTATTTTAGACGTTTTAGATGGTTTGTAAAGTTGAAAATATGAAATTATTTGTGACATTCCGTTGAAATGACAACATTATTAATTGATATTCTTAAAATTGGTTTTCTATTAGAAGGCTGAATAAGAAGACAGATTTAAAAGGTTAAATTCGAGATGGCAATAGGATTATACTGTTAAATACAATCATTAAAGTGATAATTTGCTTATTTAATATGTTTTTAATCGCTTTCTAATAATATTCTATCAAAAAAAGTAGGAGAATATAGAAAAGCCTGATATTTTTGTAATAAATATTAACGCAACTATTTCGTTGTATTTATCATCAACCTTATAGTTGATATATTAAATGACTGAAAAGCTATTAAAATTACTAAATGTTACTGATATTGGAATTTCTGATAGTCAGTATAATGTGTTTGACTATTTTAAAGGGTTAACCTATAAAAGAATAATAAATGCTCTGAATTTTGTATTTGGCATATTGTTAATGTTTTGGTTACCTTTAAGTAAATCATATATAACTGTATTTATTTTCCTTTGGATTTTAACCTGGCTATTAGAGGGTAATATTATAAATAGGTTCAAATATCATTGTTTGAGTAAACCTAAAATATCCCTATTACTATTACCAATTATCTTTTATTTACTGCATATAGTTAGTTACTTTTTGAGTAGTAATAAAAGTACAGCAGCATTTGATTTAGAAGTTAAATTGCCAATGTTTATTTTTCCGATACTAATTATGGGTACTAATAAATTGTATCGAATAAATCGGAAAACACTTTTAATTTCTTTTTTAATTGGCTTGGTTTTTTCTTCTCTCATATGCATCGTTAAAGCTTTTATTAATTCTTTCTCTATAGTTGATGGAGTAGTTATTTTTGAAACAGCATTGTATTCACATTTAGCAAGTATGAATTTTTTTGAGTTAGTAGGAAATCGCTTTAGTCATTTTTCTTATTCGCACATATCCTATTTTCATCATCCTGCATATTTTGCTATGTTTCTTAATTTTGGAATAGTAATAGCATATTATCTTTTCAAAATGACAAAATTGAAAGCAATTAAGATATTGTACTTTAGTGCAATTATCTTTTTTACTATTATGGTCTATTTATTATCTTCTAGAGCAGGTCTTCTTGTATTATCTTCTGTTTTTTTTACAATTACTATTATCGAATTTATAATGAGTAGAAAGCTTATAGTTATTTTCCTTTCACTACTATTCTCAATTGGAATTGCAAAGGGAATACTAAATAGCCAGCTTAAAAATAATATAAATGCCTTATTGTCTAAATTTGATACTAGTATGGTAAAAGATGCGAAAAAGGATGATAGGTTGATATTATGGAAAAATGCTTTACATGTTGGTAAAAAGAAACCTTTAATGGGAGTTGGTATTGGTGATATTAAAAGTGAATTATTTAATGAGTATAAAAAACGCAATTACATTGCAGGAATAAAGTATAAGTTAAATGTTCATAATCAATACTTAGAATCGTTTATTGGTGGTGGTATACTTACAATACTTCCTTTACTAGCTATGTTTATTTATGGTTTTTATTACTCAATTACAAAACGAAGGTATATATTTGGTTCTTTGCTATTCATAGTATCTTTAAACCTAGCATTTGAATCAATGCTTAATACTATGGGCGGAGTCATTTTTATTATGCTATTTTATACATTATTAGTGAAAATGGATTTCAAACAGATTAATCATTCTAAAGCAATACAAGCTAAATAACTTGTATTTGTTTGTCTTCAAAACAAACAATATCTCCACGTTTTATTTTAGCCCTTTTTCTGTATTCTATTTCGCCATTAAGTTGAATAAGACCATCGCTTATAAATACATTAGCCATTGCTCCACTTTCGCAAAATTGAGTAGCTTTTAGTAGTTGGTTAAGAGCAATGTAATTACCCGAATCTTCTTTCAATTTAAACTCAATCATAATTTATCTGAATTTGTAGGGGCAGTATCCTTTTCTTCGTCCTCATTGATATTTGCATTTTTAAACTCTTTAATACCTTTTCCAATACCTTTCATTAGCTCAGGTATTTTTCGCCCACCAAATAATAATAAAATAATTAATACAATGAGTATAATTTCTTGTCCACCTAAAATTCCTAAAATACTAGTTAAATAAGTCATGCTATATGTTTTGCATAAAGTTACAAATTTACTTTATAAAGATAAATTATAGAGGCAATATAAGTAGTGCAACCGTATTCAAAAATGTAAAAATAAAAACAGTCAACCAATTATTGTACTAATTTTCACTAAAAAACTATTCAAAATCAACTTTAGTTGATTTTAGTTCGTGTAATTAGTGGAGAAAAACAGAGTTTCATTAGTGGAAATTTTAAATGCAGTTGCCCAAACGATATAAGAAATAAAATAAATGGATTTGGAGCTATCAGCTAGTTCTTTCAAGTTTGGAAAGCTCTGCTTTGTCAAATAAAGTTGGGTGGTCGTCTTCAAAGCTTTGTAAAACTTTAGTAAATAAAGCTTCACGAATAATTCTTGAACGGTTGTTGATTTTGTATTTTTTACAGTAACTATTAAATGCGTCTACTTCATAATCGTTAAGTAGAATTTGTTGCTTGTGTTTTCTACGAAGTGTACGATATTTTTGAGCATTTATTGTCATGATTCTTTTTTTTATACAAAAATAGATGGAATAGGGACTATACCCAAATATTGATAACTATATTAATTAACAGAATAAGTTAACTTATTAACAATTACAAAGCACAGTTGGCTACCTGTATAAAGGTAGTATTACATTGCTTGCTTGAGTTTGACAATAAAAGTACGATCTAACTTCTCTATTAAATTGTTATATGCATCCATTCCTGCATCTATATAATTAAGTTGAATTCCTTGAATATCATCAACTGGCGATAACAATATCATCTGATTTTTATTGTTTAAAATTTTCACATCTCCTTTCAATGTAGTATAAAACATCCTTCCTTCTCGCTTATCTTTATCTGTATACAAAGAAATGTATATTTTGTAATCGGCATTATCTTCATTAAAGACAACAACATAATCATTATTTGAAAGCAACTGATTTATTTTCTGTTCAATTCTTTTGGGTAAAATATCATTATTAAAATTCTTTTCAGATGATGTAACAAAAAAACTAGGGGTATCAACACTAATTTTAATCTGGCTTTTTGGGACATCAACTTTCCTAGTCATTCGTCTGAAAAATGGATCTGTAATAGCTTGGTTGGCAATTTTCTCAATATCTAGTTTAACTTCAAAATATCTACTGCCTTGTTGAATTTTAATTGGTCCCAATGAATAAGATGCTTCACCGTTAAGGTTTGTTTCGCTAAAACTATTATGCAAAGGTCTATTACCTAGGGTAAAAACAACTGGCAAATTAGAAACTGGCGTTCTGCTAGCTGTTTGAAATACAAAGGATAGTTTTTCTGATGAAATTGCTGTATTTTGTTTTACAAATATTTCAGGTTGTTTTGGAAGAATGTTGATTTCATTTACTGTTGCTAAAAAACCCGATAATAATTCATTTCCAAGTAAAATTTCATTTCCCATATACTTGGTTTGAAGCGATTCTGTAAAATAATCTTTTACCGATTCTAATCCTTTTAAATAAAAAGTCAATGCATTTAAATAATTGTTTTCTAATTTGCTTTCTAAAGCTTTTTTATAATAATCTAAACCTTGTTTAACGCTATTTTCTCTACTTATTCTTTTAAGTTCTTCATATTTTGATTTCGACAATTTGTAATAAATCCAATAATGAGTTTCGTTTTCATAAGTATTTACCAATTCATAAGCTTCCAAATGTTCTTTTGTGGTAGTAAAGGTCGAAGCCATATAATTTTCAGAATAACCAAAAGATGTTTCTAATTGATGAAGAGCTGAACTAGTTGATATGTTTACTGAAATTTCAGAACTTAAATCTGCCAAAGCATTGTTTTTAGCATTTTGCTGATAATCTGTTGAATTTAATGTCTTTATAGCTGAACCCACTCCAACATAATATAAGGAATTAACAGGTTTTGCTTTTACCCAATTAGGAGTAGTGTCAATTGTTGTAGCCTTTTTTGTTGAACCACAACTTAATAATATAAAAGCAAAACAAAGGTAAAGACTATTTCTCAGGATCATATTTTTTAATTTTATTTGCAACATTTTGTGATATATTATTATTTACCTCTCTTTTTAAAGATTCAACACTTTTAATCGATTTATTTGCTTTTAGTAAACGTTGAACTTTATTGTGATCGCTATCTGCCTTATTAACTATATCTTTAGTAGAGTCTTTTGTTTTAGATACCCAATAACCTGAATATAGATTCTTACTATCTCCATCGTATTTAATATAACGAACTTTGCTTTCTGCATTATAAATATAAACATCAGATAATACTACCACGCCTGTTTCAGCTGAAATAAGAGAAAACTGAAAGCGAGAATATACCTTACGAAATTGGTGATACTCTTCATAATGAACTTTCTGATAAACGTAATATGTTATATCTTTATCCTCTTCTTTATTAATATATTTTTTCTGAATAAATCCCTTTTTGATTTCTTTTTTAAGCTTTCCGGGTTGAATTACTAATTCTTCAAGCACTCCAGTTAAAAGATATTTGGCTCCTAACATATTGCCTGCTTTAGCACTAATGTTTTTATTAACATCACCTTGCAGATATAACATCTGTTCCTCATTTATTTTTTCGGAATTTTCTCGATCTATTATCTTTAAGAACGGAGATTTGATTCTTAACAAATCACTTTTTATTTCACTGTGTAATGCTAATTCAGCATTAGCCATTTGTGTTGAGTTTTTAAATTTTATTAGAGCAATAGTAATTAATGCTCTTTCTAACGATTTATTCATTAAATCATTCGCATCCTTATAATTAGGCATAGTATTTAAAACTTCGTTGAAGTTATAATAGGCACTGCGATATTTTTTATTGTTGTAAAAATCAGTAGCTTTTCGGTAAATTGGTTCGTAATGCGCAGTATTCTTCAGCTTAACCACATCGAAATAATTCGCATCAATTTTTATTATTTCAGTAAAAATAACTTCCGATTTAATGAAGTTCTCCTCTTCTAGGAGTATTGAAGCCTCGTTGTATTTTTTTCTTAAATGAATATCTTTTACCTCAAGATAGTATTCTTCATAATGCCCAGGAAAAACTAAATCGGTTCCAATATTCTCAATTTTATCGCTGAATGCTTTAGCTTCAATATATTCATAAACAGCATCTTTTGTATTGTTAGCGTTGTATGAATTTAAAAATTGACCTAATTTCTTGTCTAAAGCAAGCTGACCAGTTTTCTTTAATCCAATTTGGGCTTCAACATTTCTGTTGTTTTTTTTAACAGACTCGTAGTACATTTCGGCAGCTTTTTTGTAATAGCCTACTGCTTCAAATTCAGCTCCTTTTTTTGCATATCTTTTTGATGCACAACCAACAAGAAGAATTACAACTAGGCTTAAAAGAAATATTTTTCTCATAACTGCGTGAAATTTGTTTTTTTCAAATATAGCTAATTACTGCACTAAATAAAAGATATGTTTTTAGAAAAATTTCAGATGAGTATTTTATGAAATTGAAACACCGATGACAATGATTTTACAGATTTGTACAGACATTTTGGAAGTAGTTTTTTATGATTGGTATCGTTTGCAATATAAAATACTTTTGTTTTTACTGTCCTTGATAAGGAAATTAAAAGACAAAGCCTGTCCAGAATTGATTCAGGAGCTTTTGGAAATTAAGACTATACTTTTTGTAAATTACTGTTTCAAAAACAAGAATAACAAACCTGCAGCGGGCAGGCACAGTATTATGTGTTTTTCTTGCAAAGAGTAGTTAATATTCCCCAATTACATCGGTAAGAACCTCAAAACCAGTTGGAGTTACTAATATTGTATGCTCGTATTGAGCCGATAATTTGTTATCAATAGTTGTGGCAGTCCACCCGTCATTTTTATCAATAACAACTTTCGATTTTCCTTGGTTTATCATTGGTTCAATTGTGAAAATCATTCCTGGTTTCATTTCTGCTCCTGAATTTTTTCGTGCCAAATGGTCAACTTGTGGTTCTTCATGAAATTTTAAACCAACCCCATGCCCACAAAATTCATAAACTACACTAAAACCTTTAGATTGGGCATAATTCCCAATAAAGTATCCAATATTGCCAAAGCTATTTTTTGGTTTTACTTGTTGTATACCTAGATTCAAACAATGCTTTGTTACATCTATTAAATTTTGTACTTCATCACTAATATCGCCTATTGTAAACATTTTACTGGTATCCCCAAAATAACCATCTAAAATGGTAGTTATATCAATGTTTACAATGTCTGCTGGTTTTAATATTATGTCTTTCGAAGGAATACCATGGCATATAATATTGTTTGGTGATATGCACGATGATTTTGGAAAACCGTTGTAATTTAATGGAGCAGCTATTGCCCCATGGTCAGCTATGTACTCTTTAATAATATTATCTAAATATTCTGTAGTAACACCCTCTTTCACATATTCGCCAATAATTTGTAAAGTTTGTCCGGCAAGTTTTGAGCTTTTTCTAATACCTTCAATCTGTTCTTGGTTTTTTATAATAATAGCCATAGTATTCTAAATTAAGAAGTTGCAAAAATGAATAAAATTTACTTAAATAAAAATTAAAACATAACTATAAAATAAATTAATACAATAGCATCCGAAACTTAATATTTTTCCTGCCTGCGGTAGGCAGGTTTATTAGGTGATATGTTTATTTGTTTATATTAGTCTGATATAAAGTGGATTAGTCTATTTGTTTAACTAAACGAATAAACAGATTTTTGCACATTGTATATAGCTTTAATTTAAATACATGTATCGTTATGAAAACTTTCGGACGCTAGTGATATTAATATTAATCCTCATTTTTAACTGAAACTGGCTTAAATACAAGTGAAATTGAATTAACACAATGTCTTATATTTTTATTTGTAAACTCCTCACCAATAAAAACATGTCCCAAGTGTCCTTTGCACTTAGAACAAATAATTTCAGTTCTTTGTCCATCTTTATCTTGTATGTGAGTAACAGCACCTTCTATTTCATCGTCGAAGCTAGGCCAGCCACAATTGCTTTCAAACTTATCGTTCGATTTATACAATGGTGCAGTGCATTGTTTGCAATAATATACACCCTGTTTAGTATGGTGATAGTATTCTCCAGTATAAGGTGCTTCAGT
>JAUXEM010000027.1 GCA_030620515.1 Salinivirgaceae bacterium | reverse complement strand
GTTAATAAAATGATGAGCCACAGACCAATATTTGCTTGGTAAAACATTTTGAAATATAAATAGTATATTTGAGAGCTATCCTTTATGGATAGCTCTCTTTTTTATGAGCAATTATGATTGAACTAAACTGGTATATTACACTTTTAATAATTGGTGCCGGATTTCTTGCAGGGTTTATTAATACACTTGCCGGAAGTGGTTCTATAATAACAGTACCATTACTAATGTTTCTTGGGCTACCAGCTACAGTAGCAAACGCAACTAACCGGATAATGATATTTTTCACAAATATAGTAGGGGTAGCTAGTTTCAGACAACAAAAAGTATTTAAACTACGTGAAAACATTTGGTTATCGCTACCTGCAATTGTTGGAGCTATTATTGGAGCCAAAATAGCTGTTGACATTAACGAACTAATAATGACTCGAATTATTGGAGCTTTAATGATATTTCTACTTTTTACAGTAATATACAAACCCCAAAAATGGCTAAAAGCAATAGGTGAAAATACAGAATCGAAATTCAAAATTTGGCAATATATTGTCATGTTTTTTGTGGGCTTGTATGGTGGTTTTATTCAAATTGGTGTAGGGGTTTTCCTTCTAAGCGGCTTAGTATTAAGTGCTGGTTTCGATTTAGTAAAAGCCAATGCAGTAAAACTCTTTATAATTTTAATTTACACAACATTTGCTTTAGGTATATTTATATACGATGGGCAAGTGAATTTTATTGCCGGGCTGCTCCTTGCTGCTGGTAGCACAATTGGTTCTTTTATTGCATCAAGAATTGCCGTTGATTGGGGACCTAAGTTTGTGCGAATTATTCTAATAATTGTAATTCTTTCTGCTGCAATAAAATTTTTAGGAATATATGAATTTTTTAAAAGTTTATTTGTATAAAGCTTAGTACCATCTAATATTAATAGTATTTTTACGCAGTAAAAAAATATTTCTAATACTAAGAATGACACTAAAAAATGATAAAGAATAGCATTAAATATATTCTCCAAAAAATATTAGGTTTCAAAAGTTACCTCTATATTTTTTCTCTATTTATAATTAAAAAACTACCCTGGGATAGAAAAGAAAAAGACTTTTTATATTTTATTAAAATGATTCCGAATAAAGGATTATTGCTAGACATTGGAGCCAATATTGGAGTAATGAGCTACTATTTAGCTAAAGAAAAGCCGAAAGCTAAAATCATAGCATTTGAACCTATTAAAATTAATTATGATAATCTTGAAAAAATTGTAAGGAAATATAAATTAAAAAATATAGAAATATATAAATGTGCTCTTGGAATTGAAGATGGTGAAATTGATATGGTAATGCCTGTAATTAATTCTGTAAAACTACATGGCTTAAGTCACATTATTCACGATTCTATTAAAGAATATAATGAAGGAGATACTTTTAAAGTACCAATTAAGAAGCTAGATAAAGTTGAAATACTTCAAGAATTGACCGCTCATATTACAGGTATTAAGATTGATATAGAAAATTTTGAGTATTACGCTCTTAAAGGTGGTCAAGAATTAATAAAAAAACACAAACCTATTATTTATGCAGAATTGTGGGATGGTAAAAATCGGGAACTTACATTTAATCTATTAAGTAAACTTGATTATTCAATTAATATAGTAGATAATGGTCAATTAGTCACATTCAACAAGCAAAACAAGCAAAATTTCATATTTGTACCTAAACAGAAAGTTTGAGATGAGAATAGCAGTTAATGCTCAAACCTTAGTTAAAGATAAAATGGAAGGTTTGGGGTGGTTTACCTACGAAACCTTAAAGCGGATAGTTAAGCAACACCCTGAACATGAATTTGTGTTCATTTTTGGAAAAGGAATTGAGAAAGAGTTTATCTTTTCTGACAATGTTAAAGCTATAAATATTGGACCACCATACTTTAGACCTATGGCATGGTGGCTTAAATTCGAATTCCTACTTTCAACATATGTGAATAAAAATAACTTTGACCTATTCCTTTCGCCTGATGGTTGGAGTTGTCGTAAAATAAAAATAAAAACAGTAATTGTTATACACGATATTAATTTCGTGCATTTTCCAGAATTTTTACAAAAATCATTCTACTATTACTATTCTAATTTATTTCCTAAATGGGCAAAACACGCAAATAGAATAGCTACTGTTTCGCACTATTCAAAACAAGATATTGCAAGTACATTTAATATACCTTCAGACAAAATAGATGTACTTTATAATGCTGCAAGCTCAATTTATGAACCAGTTGAAGAAAGTAAAAAAACTGCAATTTTAAATAAATACACGTCGGGCGAATCATATTTTATTTTCGTGGGGGCATTGCATCCTAGAAAAAATGTAATAAATCTTTTTAAGTCGTTTGACGTTTTTAAGCAAACCGATACTCAAAACATTAAACTTGTTATTGTAGGGGAACGTTTTTATTGGAATAAGGAGACGAACAGCACATTTGAAAATATGCATTTTAAGGATGATGTTGTATTTACAGGTCGTTTAAGTCAAAAGGAGTTAAAACTAGTTATGGGTGCAGCACTTGCCCTAACTTATGCATCTTTATTTGAAGGTTTTGGCATTCCGCTAGTAGAAGCAATGAATTGTGGTATACCAATAATAACATCGAATACCACATCGATGCCAGAGATTGCTGGAGATGCCGCTTTAATTGTAAACCCACACTCTGTTGATGATATTGCTAAAGCAATGACAGAGATTGCAAGAAATAAGACTCTTAGGCAGCTGTTAGTTAAAGCTGGCAATAAAAGGAAATTAGATTTTTCGTGGGATAAAACAGCAGAAAAACTTTGGGCTACTATTGAAAAAGCAATTTCAGAATAGTTTCACAAAAATAAAAAGAAGTTTTAGCTAAAAAAAACTAAGCTGCTTTATACACAAAACAACTATCCTGTTGAAATACAAATATTTAAATTCATATTGAATACCATCCGTTTGCTAGAATATAACCACTTTTATTATCGTAAAAAAGCAGAAATAACTTCGCATGAAATGCCAATTTATCTCTGCACAGTTCCTAAACTGGGTATCTTTTAGGAGAAATATTTATTTACTCTTGAAGCCTTTAATTTCAGCATTTAGCTTTTTAATCTCCTCTTCTTTTTCAACAAGTTTGGTTACATCTACCTGTACTCCTAATATACCAGTCGTATCAAGATAATCAATATAGAAAGGTATTTTTGTTGTATTTAACATAAATTTGGCATTATCAATTAACTCCTCATGAACCTCAACAGTAGCTTTGCCCGAGCTAATAATACTTTGGTCAGCATCCCAAGCTTCTTTTGCTTCATTATAATCATCAATAAAGTCAAAATCATTCTTACCAATAAGTTCTTCGCGAGTTGTACCATGTACATCAAGAACTTTCTGATTAATAATTAATACTTTCCCTTCATTGTCTTTCAAGAAAATTTCCAATGGAACATGGTCAAGTATATTTAGTAGTGCTTTTCTATGCTTTTCAATTTCCTCAATTTGCACTTTACTCCTTTCTTGTTCATCGTGACGAATACGAGTAACTTCATCTTGCGTAGCTTGTAATTCTTCTAAATTTTGTCTCATTTCCTCTTCTTGTGCAGCAAGTTCTTCAGACTGGTGTTTAGACTGTTCAAGCAATCTGTTTGTTCGTTCTGTTACTTTAACATTTGATATTGTTGAGGCAATATTTTCTCCTATTTTTTCAACAAATTCAATCTGATACTTTTCAAATTTATTAAATGACACAAGTTCTATTATAGCATAAACCTCATCATTTAATATGGCAGGTACAAGTAGTATTGAACGCGGGTTTGATGAACCTAAACCAGAGGTTACATTAACGTAATTCTCTGGCACCTCTTCCATGTAAATAGTTAATTTTTCAAAAGCACAACGTCCTACTAATCCTTCGCCATAAGCAAAACTAACATCATCACTCTTTCTTCTGTCATAGGCTATTGCCCCTGTCATATCATAAGTTACATTAACTTCATCTTCATCGTTTTTAACAAATAGTCCACCCTGAATAGCATCAACATAATCAACCAAATTACTCATTAAGCTAAATGTCAATTCCTCTAAACCAACATTATGTTGCCTAAGTATTTCACCAAACTTAGCTAAGCCTTCAGTGGCCCATGTTTGCATATCGTCATCTTCTTTTCTCTTTTTATCCTCCTCGCGAGCAGCAATCAGTTTTTCTCTCATGTCAATTAATGAAGTACCCAAGGCATCATTATCTCCTAATCTTTTGTATTCTGCGTTTAAACTCCCCTCTCCTATAGCAAGAGCAAAATCAGCAGTTCTATTTAACCCACCTATTAGTAAGTTAACAGATTCCGCCATATCCTCAATTTCATCACCAGAAGTAATAGTCAAACTATCTTTAACTACATTGCCATGTGCTAAATCGCGTAATACATTTGTGGTTCTTTTTATAGGTATAGAAATATTACGAGCAATAAACCAAATAATTAAACTCAATAAAACAACCCCTAACAAACTCAATAAAACAGAAGATATTAGTGTTGACTTTATATCTTTAATTATTTCTTTTTGAGGAATAAAAACTCCTATTGACCATGGGTTATTAGCTTTACCTAAAGATATTGGCAAGAAACTAAAATACCCCTCTTCACCTAAATATTTATCATAACCTAAAAATGAAATGGCTTGCCCATTCTTAACAAGCGTTTCAACATCATAATCTGTATTAATTTCGGGGAATACATCTGGTATATTACTTCCCAATTTAGTATCATCAGGATATGAAATAAATGCACCTTCATTAGATACTAAGAATAGATACGCTCCATATCCAATATCAATATCATCAAACTTCTCTTTAAATTTATCAAGCATAATATCGGAACCTGTTAAGCCAATAAAATTCCCATTAACTAAAACAGGCACACAAACGCTTGTTTCAAGTATTTGATCATGTTCTCCTCCTGTATAAGAAAACATATATGGTTCAACCAGCATTTCTTTTTTAATTTGCTTCATATATTGATATGAACCAACAGCATTTATATCTCCCCCATCGAAATCAACAGAATCGTTCATATACACCATTACTCCATTTTGGTTTCGATAATAAACATACCTAGTTCTACCATCCTTATTATAGTAATTACTGTCAATATACTGAAGCTCACAGCTAAACCAAAATGAAGCATAATTAGGGTGATCCTTAGCAACATTTTCTATTAAATCTTTAAAAAAAGCATCTCTATTTTCTTTTTCAAAAGTCTCATGCTGTTTTAGCGAAAACGCTATACCTCTAGCTAGGCTAAAATCCTGTTCAATATCTGACTTTACCATACTAGCATATTTCTCTAACGAAGTATTTGCAAAAGATGTAGTAAGCTCAAGCATTTGTTTTCTTTGCTTGGTAATAATATAACCTATTACTCCTCCAAAAACTAAAATTGATGCTGGCAGTAAAAATAGTATCATTTTATTCTGCAATGACAGACGTAGTTTCATAATGAAAAATTAAATTTTTTATGAGTTAAATGTAGCAAAAAAAAAACACTTTTAAAAAGCGTCTTTTCCTTAATCAAAATTTTTTAAATCCATTTTTTTTAATAAAATAGTTTAATTTACATCAATACTTTAATAATATTTTATATATGATTGATGTTGTGCACATTGCATGCAATATTACATTCAGTTCAACATTGTGTATATCAGAATATTGCACTTAAATTATTTAACTTTCCGAATAAGTCAGACTGCTTTCAGACTGAATGGAATCCACCTATATGCCGCCATGTCGATAGCCTTAATACTAAAGCACAAATAGTATAGCTCATGGGAACTGCTTTATACACAATAAACTTACCAAGTGATATTGCCCTTTGCTGGGTCCTTATAACCTTTCAGCTAAAAATGGCTGAAAGCCTTAACCTGAATAATTCATGCGTTTAGTATGATGTAGCAGTATAGCCTGTCCAGACCATCCTCGGGAGCATATAAATACCTAGATATATCTTTATATTTACTCACACTAATTACTATTTTATATATGTTTGTGAACTAAAGTTTCAAGGGCTTTCGCAACCTGATTGTGGCAGGCAGACCAAAACAGATGCATTGAAACAAATGCACTTGAAAACTTATTCAAAAATTAATTTATTTACAAACATAATCACATAACATGATAATCAATCTATTAATTGCCTTTTGAAAAAGCTTATGAATTAATCAGTCCTCCAACAAGCGAGCTTTTTTCTATTATAAGAATACATAATAACGATCCAATAATCAGAATAATAGCCATTTTATGTATAAGGTAGGTTAAAGTACTAGTACTGCGTAGTGCCCAAGGCAACCTAATGGTATTAAATACGTTCTGTAATAGCATAAGCCTCTTATCAGTTTCGGTCATACTGCCATGGCAAGTATCAAAAACTAACAGCGTATTATTACATTAATCAGTTATTTCATTACTTTTTTTGTAGCTAACTAAATCAAGAAAATGTCCCATTTTATCGCGCTTAGTACGCATATAAAAGTCGTTGTGTTCATTGGTAGGAACTTCGATTTTAACGTTCTCAATAATCTCAATTCCAAAACCTTCGAGACCTATACGTTTTACTGGATTATTGGTAAGTAAACGCATTTTATTAACACCCAATTCTTTTAATATTTGAGCACCAACGCCATATTCGCGTTCATCTTCATTAAAACCCAATGCTTTATTGGCTTCAATGGTATCCATACCCTCTTCTTGAAGTTTGTAAGCCTTTATTTTATTAAATAAACCAATTCCTCTTCCTTCTTGATTCATATATACAATTACACCCTTACCATGATAATGGATTATTTGCATGGCCTTTTGTAACTGCGGTCCACAATCGCACCTAAGTGAACCAAAAATATCTCCAGTCATGCAAGAAGAGTGCACTCGAGCAAGTACAGGTTCATCTTCTTCCCACTCACCTTTAACCAATGCAATATGTTCTTGTCCTGTTGCCTTATCAATAAAAGGTGTAAGGTTAAAATCACCATATTCAGTTGGCAATTTAACTTCATCACCTTTAATTATAAGAGTCTCATTTTGCATACGATAAGAAATCAAATCTTCAATAGATATAATTTTTAAATCGAATTTTTTTGCAATTATCATTAATTCTGGCAAGCGAGCCATTGAGCCATCCTCATTCATTATTTCTACCAAAACGCCAGCAGGTTGTAAGCCGGCCATTCTTGCTAAATCAACAATAGCTTCGGTATGTCCGGCACGTTGAATAACACCATTATCTTTTGCTTTTAATGGAAAAATATGACCTGGACGTCCTAATTCTTCTGGCCTGGTATCAATATTTACTAATGCTTGAATAGTTTTTGCTCGGTCATGAGCCGATATACCTGTGGTGCACCCATAGCCAATTAAGTCAACCGAAACCGTGAATGGAGTAGAGTGAGAAGATGTGTTTTTACCAACCATAAGCTCAAGATCTAAATCCTTGCAACGCTCTTCGGTCAAAGGTGTGCAAATTAAACCACGACCATGTGTTGCCATGAAATTTACCATTTCACTCGTCATTAATTCAGCAGCTGCAACAAAATCTCCTTCGTTTTCACGACGCTCATCATCAACTACAATAAGTAATTTTCCTGCTTTTATATCTTCAATTGCCTCTTCTATCGTATTAAGCTTTATTTCAAGCTGTTTAGTATTGCTCATGCCTTTATTAGTTAATTTGCTGCAAAAGTAATTAAAATATTAAGTTTTGATTGTTTTATAAAGATGTTAAAAGGAATAAATTCCAAATACTATTGTGCCCTTTTGGCTCTTTCCCAATTAACAGACTGCTTTCCTCTAATATATTTAAAGAAACCAAGCCACATAGCATAGTTTGCCATAAAAAAGTAGTAAGGAACAAATAAGAATTTCCATTTAGTATTATTGTTCTTTAGAATATAACCAATAAAAACTACAATATAAAAGGCTACTTGTATCCACCAAATAACTGTGTATAAGTTTGCTGAAATAAGTCCTAACTGCAAAACTAGTATTGTGCTAGCAATAAATAGAAGACAAAGGCAGACTGGTGCAACAATCCACCGGAATACTTTATGTGAAATATATTGAATGGAGAGCAAGCCAAATTTAAATGGATTTAATAGTTGCCTTAGTCTTACCATAGCCTGAATGCTACCGGCAGCAATCCTAACTTTGCGCTTCATTTCTTCTGAAACGCTGGCAGAAGCTTTCTCTACGGCATAAGCTTTTGGCGAATAATCTACTTTATATCCCTTCATCGCTATTCTAAGCGAAATAATAAAATCGTCGAGAATTGTATCATTTTCCACTTCTTGAAAAAGCTCTGTTCTAATGGCAAATAGCTCACCTGCTGCTCCAATAGTTGATCCTACTTTTGCGTCCAAATGCTTTACCCATGATTCATATTTCCAATATATTCCTTCACCTGAAGAGGCTGCGTCCTCTTTATTTTTTAGTTGTATACGTTTTTCACCAGCTATACAACCTACTTTTTTATTTTGAAATAAATTAGCAATTTCTAGTAAAGTATCTTTACCCAGTAAGGTATTTCCATCAGAGAATACAACAATATCAGAATCTACAAACTGCATGCCCCTATTCATAGCATGAATTTTCCCATTTCGTGTAGGTTCAAACAATACTTGTACTTCTGAATAATTATGTAATAATTCATTGGTCTTATCTGTTGACCCATCAGTAACCCACATTTGGGATATTTTTTCTTTAGGGTAATTTAAATTATTGCTATTTAAGACTTTTTGATTAACGTATAACTCTTCATTATAGGCTGTTATAAATAAAGTTACCGTTGGTAAATTATTAAATTCAATATAAATAGCTTCTTTATCTTTAATGAAAAATGAGAAAAACTGCAAAATTAATGGATACATTATATAAGTATAAAGTATACTTATCATAAAAACCCAAAGAAGTATATATATAACCCCCATTAATTTATTTTTTTTTGATAAAAACCGGCTAGTTCACTAACTAGTTTTTCGTTATTAAAATTTTCCTTTACAAAAGAAAATGCTTTATTGCTTATACTTTTAAGCTGGTTAAAATTATTCATTAAATCGGAAATAGCACTATACATTTCTTCTATATTATCGGCAATTATTATATTTTCCATGTTTGTAACTGGAATTCCTTCAGCGCCTATCGATGTAGTAACAATAGCTTTTGATCTTGCCATACCTTCAATAATTTTAATTCGCATTCCACTCCCTGCTAATAACGGAACAATCATTATTCCATTTTTATCAATAAAATCTTTTGCACTATCAACTTGTCCTATATACTTTACCGGATATTTACCTAGCTCTTTCTGAAATTGCAGAGGAGCATTTCTTCCTGCAATAATAAACTCCCATTCCGGAAAACTCAATTTTATTTTTTGCCAAACATTTTCAACAAACCAAAGCAAACCTTCTTGGTTTGGAATCCAATCTAATGCTCCTATATGAAATAGGGTTTTGATATTATCAGGTTCTTTTTGCAAAAGATTTTCTTTCTTTATTCCCGTAGGAGCAACAAAAATATTATTTGAATTATAGATAGGCAATTCCAATTTATCATTTTCAGTAATAGGAACTAACAAATCTATTTGTTTTAAAGTATTTAGTTCCATTCGCTTAACCCTTTTGGCTAGTATTCTGTAATAAAGCGATTTAATAAATGATTGGTCCGAAATTGCTAATCTTTCCCATATTCGCCACTCAACATTATGAGCCCTGAGCGAAACTAAAGTATTAGCTTGTTTACGAATAGTTTTTATATATGTCGATAGATATAATCCTTCTAGCTGAATAATATCATATGTATTCTTTTCTAAAACCTCTACTAATTTATTTCTATAATTAATACAGTCGAATCTAACTGCATTATATGGTTCTTTTGAAAATAGGAGGTTAACCAAGGCTTTTACAGGAGATAGTTGAGTATTCACAAAAACCTGATTCCAAGTAATATTTACCAACAATTCTTGCGGTAACTTTTCAATAGAAAACGAATGCTTATAAGTTTGCATCGCCAACACATCAACTTTGTGCCCTTGATTTGCAAATTCAGTCAACATGTTTAAAGTGGCAATAGCACCACCATCAACAGGCGGATAAGGCATTTTATGGCATAAAAACAATAGTTTCATCTAGCAATATTTACTTAGATTTTCGCCTAAAAGCTTCCCCTAAAAAGCTTTTAATATTCTTGGCTAAAATAAATAGCTTTTTAAACGATTTTAAATAAGTATCTATATTTAAAATAACCGAATCATTAGCGGCTTTATAGGTTAAAAATATACCTAATGGGAAAAGAATCATAGCTGACAACCACATTCCTAACCAAGCAGGCCAAGCTCCAATTTTTGCAGATTTTTCACCACTCATGGAAATGACATAATATACAATAAAGAATAGAACAGAAATAACAACTGGCATACCTAAACCACCTTTGCGAATAATTGCACCCAATGGCGCTCCTATAAAAAATAGGATAAGACATGCAAATGATAATGTTAACTTTCTATGCCATTCTATTTCATGTCTTTTAATCCATTTAGTTTTATTTACAAATTCAGTAGAGGAAGATGCAACAAATGATTTTGTAGAACGTGCATTATTCAAAGCTTGATCAAAAACACTTTGCTTAGCATTATCAACAAGTGAATTATATAGACTATCAATTGGCAACGATTCCAACGGCACATCTTTACTTAAAAACCACAAGCTATCTTTTGCTACAACACTAACTCTTTTTATATAGTTACTATTAACTAATTGATTTTTAAATATACTTTCACGTTTTCCTAAAGAAATAACTAATGAATCAACCGCATATTGTAATTGATTAAGATTCAACATTTGATAGTGGTTTCTAAATAATTTCTCGTCGGTACGTTCAAAACCCAAACCTGACATATCGATTAAAACCCTTTGCTCTTTAAAGTTTTCTTGTCTATGGGGATATTTCTTTTGATCTTTTCGTTTTCGTTTTTCAACAACTTCGGTATATCCTGTACCATTATACATAGTAAGCACCATATATCTATTATCACTAGTAACTGTTAGTGTAGCCGAATCAGCAACTGTAACTATCCTATTACCATTATTCTCAGAATGGTCATAAATCATTAATCCATAAAGCATGGATGTATTCTTATTTTTTTTAGAAACCTTAATACTATACCCTTCAATAGCATCGGAGAACATTCCTTCTTTTATAGACACTTCAGGTTTTTGATGCCTAACATCGTAAAGCAATGCTCCCATTTTCAAACTTGAATAAGGCATTACAATATTTGAAAAGAAAAATGCTCCTATGCAAACTAAAATTATAAAGTTTATTAATGGAAACATTATTCTAATTAACGATATACCTGACGATTTTAATGCCATTAGCTCATTGTTCTCACCTAAATTACCGAATGTCATAATGGAACTCAGCAAAATAGCTAAGGGCAATGCCATGGGTACCAATGTTATAGTTGCATATAATAGCAACTCAACAATGACTCCAATATCTAAGCCTTTTCCTATTAAATCGTCAATATATTTCCACAAAAATTGCATTAACAATAGAAATAATGCAATAAAAAAGGTTAGGACGAATGGTCCGATGTATGATTTTAATATAAATGTGTGTAATCTCTTCACTATAAAAATTACTTATTTTGCATTAAGAAACTATTTAAATTTCACTTTCGCTTCGCCGTTTTGCGTGCTTGAACTATATTATGTGTCCTTTATAAATATTAAGATATCTTTAAAAGATACATAATAACATATTCACAAAACAAATCTTATACCGTTTCTGATATAAATAAAAAAATTCCTCACTTGGAGGAATTTACAATATTAGTTAAAAACTATAAATCAAAATATGTTATGATCCCAAAATATGTCTCAATTCAGATATTTGAGAATCCCATAGCTCTTTTGAATCTTGAACTTCGTCAGGTTCAGCAAAATCTGTAACTATCAAAGCTAAATCTCCAGTCAATTCATCAACATTTAATTTAAACTCAAAATACGTTTTTTCATCTTCATCCTCTAACCAATGAAACCTAACATACTTTAAATCTTTTCTATTAATCATTTCAGCCTCTTGCTCAGATCCATCCCACACAAAAGTGTATTTTTTACCAAGCACACGCACATCATCAGCAAACCACTCATTTAAACCGCCGGCGGTACTTAATCTATTGAATAGTACTTTCAGCGATGATTTTATATTAAATTCTATTTGATATTTTTCTTTTACCATTTTAATCTCTTTAAATTTAGATTATTGCAATATAAAAAAAAGATTGCAATAATTATGACTTTATTAACTTATTAAAAATAAATCAAATTTCACTAATCACATATCACTCTTAATATCAGCGCACTATATTGCAATAGTAATGCAAAATTATAAAATTAGCATAAACTTCTTTTACTTTTTATAAATATCTATTCAGGAATTAAAATAATGTATTATATTTGCATCCGCTAATCAGAAAAAAAGCATGCCGAGGTAGCTCAGCTGGTTAGAGCGCAGGATTCATAATCCTGAGGTCGGCGGTTCAAGCCCGCCTCTCGGTACTAGAAATGAGCCACTTACAAGTTAATTGTTTGTGGCTCTTTTTTTGTCCATGGGAATGTACATGCAATTTACGCAGTTATACTTTATTTCATAAAAATATGAGCACAAAAAAGATCCAGCACAACGAGATGTGCTAGAGTGAAAATATTAAAATCATATAACTAATAAATTATCTTGATTATGATATTTATTTCATCTGATAGTTCATATTATATCTTGAGTTTAATTTTTCGCAAAAGCCTGCACTTTAATAGCATGGCTACCAACTTCGGCTTTAGATCTACATTGACAGGTAAGTGGCAGAATAAGGACATCTACTTCATCACCATTTAATGTAAAAATATAGGCGTATAAGAGGTCAAAATAAACAAAATTTATAGTACCTTAAATCCGCAAGTCGCAATGCGACTTTAATGCAAAATAGAGTATTAATAAGTTTTAGCATTTTTTAAATAGGAGAAATTGCGCCGCTACTATTCCTTAGTTTACAGAATGTTGCACATTTTACTTGCGGATATAAGGTGTTACTTAAAAGTTTTACCCTATACTAAGAAAAAAGTTGCTATTTTTGGGTACATTCAACAATTAAACGAACTATGTCTGAAAAAACAGAAATAATTATATGTCTAGGTAGCTCATGTTTTGCACGTGGCAACAAAAAAACTGTTCAAGCCATTGAAGCATATATACAAGAACATGATTTAAGTGAGCGTGTTTATTTTCATGGAGGGCACTGTTTTGGCAATTGTGAGAATGGTCCTATTTTAAAAATAAACAATAAGTTTTACGAAAGGGTAGATTACATTAGTGTAATTGATATATTGGCAAGGGAAATTGAGGACTAAGTAAATTATCTCGGGGCAAGTGCACGAGGCATTAAAATTTAACCTGCCCGACTGGTCAGGCGTGAAAAAACAAATTTCAAACCTGAAGGTAAACCCGAATAATTATGCCTGCCAAGTCGGCATACAGGGCGAGTTTTAAAAAAAAAGACGAGGCAAGCCTCGAAGAATTAACCCTAAGGAGATTAAAGGAGGAAAGAATGAAGCTTATAGAATCAATTAAAGAAAACTGCAATTTATGTTATGCTTGCGTAAGAGTATGTCCGGCAAAAGCTATTAAAATTGAAGATGAACATGCTGAAGTTATTCCAGAACGTTGTATTGGATGCGGAAATTGCGTAGCAGTATGCTCACCAAATGCTTTAAAATATAGCGACTCTATAAGTAGAGTTAAGGAATTACTAAATGAAGAAGAAAAAGTTATAGCCATTGTTGCTCCAAGTATGGCTGGGGAATTTGAAGATATTACTAGCCGAAGAAATTTTGTTGGCATGATTAAGGCAATGGGGTTTGACAAGGTTTGCGAAGTTGCCTTTGGTGCCGATTTAATAGCTCATAAATACAGAGAACTATTTTCAGATTTTAAAGGCAAATATTACCTTACTACAAACTGCCCTGCAGTTATTTATTATGTGGAAAAATACCATCCAAAAACTGTAAATAATTTAGTTCCACTCGTATCACCAATGATTGCTACTGCAAAGGTTGCACATGAAAAATACGGAGCTAATTCGAAAATAGTTTACATAGGGCCATGTACTTCAGCTAAGCTAGAAACAGAACGTTTTAATGACGATGGAAAAGTTGACGAAGTACTTACCTTTGTTGAATTAAGAGAAATGTTTGGCGAATATGACTTGTCAGAAAATACAGTTGAATATTCTAGTTTCGATCCTCCATTAGGAAGAAAAGGTGCACTATTTCCAATAAGTCGTGGATTATTACAATCGGTAGGAATTGATGAAGATTTATTAACCAGCCGAATTATAAGTACTGAAGGAAAGTATAATTTTATTGAAGCAATAAAAGAATTTGAAAACTTACAGAGTTTAAAGAAACATTTCGACATATTTTACTGCGATGGTGGTTGTATTATGGGACCAGGCACTTCTCCTGGTGGTAAAAAATTCCATCGCCGATCTTTGGTAGTTGAATATACAAAAAAGAGACTGAGCGATGCTGAACATACAGATTGGGAGGAGAACGTTACTAAATATTTATCTCTTGACCTATCTAGGAAATACCTAAAAGACGATCAAAGAACTATAATTCCAAGCAAAACTGAAATACAAAAAGTTTTAAAATCGTTAGGTAAAGAAGAAGACTGCAAACAAATTGGATGTGGTGCATGTGGATATGAATCATGTCAAGAATTCGCCATTGCAGTAAGTCAAGGTCAAGCCAATTCTGATATGTGTATCACCTTCTCTCTTCACAATAAACAGGAATATATTAAAACACTTAAGGTAACAAACGAAAAGCTAGAAAAAACCAGACAAGCACTGGAAAAATCTGAGAAACAAGCGCTGGAAGAAAAAGAAATGGTTAAAGAACTATCTCAAACCACAAATATTATGCTTCAGAAAATTCCATCAGGTGTGGTACTTATTGACAAAAGCTTAAAAGTGGTTCACTCTAATCGTAGCTTCATTAACCTACTCGGCGAAGATGCCGAAGCTATAAATGAAGTAATTCCTGGTTTAACAGGAGCCGACTTAAAAACATTAATGCCTGTAAATATTATTAATTTATTTCAGTACGTAATGAGTAATAATGATGGCATAGAAAATAGAGATATAAAAATTGATGACAAATTACTTAACATCTCAATATTTCCAGTTAAAAAAGGAGAAATTGCTGGTGCTGTTATTAAAGACATGTTTTTACCAGAGGTTCAACGTGAAGAGGTATTGCAGCGAATAACAGATGTTATTGACAAAAATTTAAACATGGTTCAGAACATTGGATTCCTGCTAGGTGAAGGGGCATCAGAAACTGAACAGATGTTAAAATCGATTATCAATTCATATAAATCGGAGAAAAAGTAAAAAGTAAAAAGTAATGAGTAAATAGCAAACAATGAATCAACCATTCTATATTGAAGTTAATTGCCAACAAAAAAATCATGAAGGTGAAAGGATATGCGGTGATGTTTTTTTGTCGGAAAGAATAAAAAAAGAAAATAGAATTGTTGCCGTACTATCAGATGGTATGGGACACGGCGTAAAAGCTAATATATTAGCCACATTAACGGCTACCATGGCTTTAAATTTCACTCGTGAACATAAAGATGTTAACACAATTGCCGAAATAATAATGAATACACTACCTGTATGTAGTGTTCGCCAAATAAGCTATTCTACCTTTACTATTATTGACATAGAAATGGATGGGAAAGTAAGTATTCTTGAATACGACAATCCACAAACTACCATTCTTAGAGGTAAATATACATTTGAACCTGAATGGAAATGTATTATTCTTGAAAGCGAGAAAAACAAAGGAAAAGAATTACGTAGCTGCACATTTTATCCCAAAAAAGACGACCGAATTATTTTCTGTTCCGATGGTATTTCACAATCAGGTTTAGGTACAAAGCAATATCCTTTTGGCTGGGGAGTAAAAAACCTAAATAAATTTATTTTAGACACAATTAAACAAAAACCATTTATTTCGGCTCGAAAACTAGCTCGAAAAGTATTAAACACCGCTATAGGACACGATAATTACCACTCTAAAGATGACACATCGTGCGCATCAATTTATTTTAGAGAGCCACGAAAACTATTATTGGTTACCGGACCACCTTACGAGAAAAAGAAAGATATTGACCTTGCTATGGCTGTACATAAATACCAAGGCAAAAAAATTATTTGTGGTGCAACAACTACTGAAGTCGTTGCCCGCGAGTTGGGGCTTGAGATAAGAGATAGCTTTGAATTTACTGATAACGACCTACCCCCCATTTCTTATATTGATGGCATTAATTTAGTAACCGAAGGCATACTTACGCTTACAAAGGTAACAGAGATACTAAAAGCACACAACAACAATTTCGTTTTAGGCAAAGGACCAGCCGATCAAATTGTAGACCTTATTCTTCAAAGCGATGAAATACACATTATTATTGGAACAAGAATAAACATAGCACATCAAGATCCAACATTACCAATTGAATTAGAAATTAGGCGAACAGTAGTTAAACGAATTGCAGCTTTACTTGAAGAGAAATTCTTAAAAGAGGTTACTTTGGAGTTTATTTAATTCGAATAAGTATTAGTGTACTCCGCAAAGTCTAACAAGATTAAAACTATGGTACTACGTATTTAATGAAAAAAATTACAAATAATACAATTTTACATATAAGTTTAATCAGCAGTCAATAGTTGTTAACGCAGTAGACTAAAGACAATTTACACAGATAGTTCGCTAAAAATTAATTGTTAAAATCACCCAATATATTGGTAGTAGAGAACCAAAACTATTATATTTTGTCGGCGTGAATTTATTAACTGACTGTAAACCCAAAAGCTTCAACGTATTTTATGAAAACATTCACACCAAGCATTTTCCGTAGTGAACTCAATTATTAAAATGTTCATTTCTTAAACAATGGTTCAGTATGTTTTTATATCTATCTGATAAATAGCCAATTAAAACAATTAGCACAGTGCAACTAATTGATTTAATATCAAACCTTTGCGACTTAACGGCTTTGTGCGAAACAAAGACCCGTCTGCCACAGGCAGGTTTAGCGAAGTATTATGTAAATAACGTTGCTTTTAATTAAGCTCATACACATTAATATATTTTCCGTTTCTTTTCACGCATTAAGTTTTAAAATAGGTATGTATATCTAAATATGCTTTCAAATTACCTATATTAAAATACCTTTACAATATAATTATGCAATTTGGGTTTAAAGAATATGCACTAATTAAAAATGATTTTTTTTACTTTTGATGACAATTTAAAAAAACAGATATAATTGAAAACAAACTTTTTTTTAGTAATCCTTTGTATTAGCGTTTCGGTTTTTTACATTGGCTGTAATAACGATGATGATGACTGTCCCAATTCATCGGTTCCCTATATGATACTAACCTTTGAACAAACAAGTGCTATAAGTTTCGATTCCATTTTCCTATACAACAACAATTTATCAGACAGCTTCTATACAGGTAGCCTTGTTCCCGACGGGGTTAATATTCCATTAAAATTAGATGCGGATACTACAACAATAAATTTCGATATTAAATACAACGATACTACTGATATTAAATCAGACATATTAGTGTTTATTTACAACACCGAATTCAAATTAAATAATCTTGAATGCGGATTTATTACAGAGTTTAACTTGAGTACAGTTACATCTACTCTTAACAATGTCGACTCTATTAATGTTACTAATTATAAGGTTAATTCAGATATAAAAAACCATGTTGAAATATACTTTTAAACTATTATTAGTATTACTCTCTTTTAGTTCTTTTTGCCAAGAACAAGAACTACCTAAAAGACAGTTTTTTATAAGAGCTGGAATTGACTTATCTCGTTTTGCACTTCCCTACGTGAACGATGTTCCAGTTAATGGTATGGAATTCTCACTAGACACTGAAATTAAATACAAATTCTTCCCAACACTTGAGGCGGGTTATAATAGTATTGACAACACATCCAAGACATTTAATGACGAAGGTGAGTCTACTTATGCTCACCATTACACATTAGAGGGAACTTATTGGCGAGTTGGTTTAAACTATAACATGTTAAAATACAAACATCGTATTGATAGAAATATTTTTTTTATTGGTATTAGATATGGTAATAGCTCATTTACCCAAGAAGCAAATAACATACAATTTAAAAATGAATGGGGACTATACGAAATGACAGTCCCAAAAATGGATTTAACTGCCCATTGGGCTGAGTTTATAATAGGACTAAGAGGTGAAATTTTTAAAAACTTTTATATGGGATATTCCATCCGTATAAAAACACTAATATCACAAACAGATGATAAAGGATATACACCTTATTACATTCCTGGTTATGGCAAAGGACATCAAAATATTCATCCTGGTATGAGTTACTCTGTGTTTTATGCTATTCCAATAATAAACCCCAAACTACTATTCAAACAAAAATCTAATAAAAAGTAAAAATAGAAACTACTTATAAGATTTTCCATTTCTAAAAAAAATACTTCAAGTTTTTCCAAAATCTTTCTATTGCAATAATACGTTAATACTTTGTGAATATTTAATAACTCTAGATTATCCAGTAAATTCTCAAATTATTTAGCAAATTGCAAGTCGCCATACAACCAAATTATAAATACAAGGCTCTTTACATTGAATATGCAAAAAGAATGACCGAGAAACAAATCAAGATTGAGTTTACGCTTATTAAAAAATGCCTGAAAAAGGATAGGCGAGCTCAGCAAGAGTTATTTAATAAATACAAAGATGCTATGTACACCTTAGCCTTTAGGATTACTGGTAATTATGACGATGCAAAAGACGTTTTGCAAGATGCATTTGTAAATGTATTTATGAAGCTCGACACCTTTAAAGGAAACTCAACACTTGGCGCTTGGATAAAAACTATTGTAGTACGAACTGCAATAAAAAAAACAAATACAAAATTCACTTTTGAGAATATTGAGAATATTTCGGAAGAAAGTAGTTTTAGTATTGACGATAACTTAACAGGCGAAGCTATTGAAAGTGCTATTTTAAAACTTGATAAAGGTTACCGAACCGTGTTCTTACTTATTGAGATAGAAGGCTACAAACATAGAGAAGTTGCTGAAATATTAAACATTTCGGAAGGAACATCGAAATCGCAGCTCTTTAATGCAAAAAAACATTTGCGCAAACAGTTACAGAGTATTTATTTTTAACAGCCAATGGCTGAGATAAATATTGAGATACTATAACAACATGATTAAAGTACAAATCAAATCTTAGCTAAAGAGCAATATTTTAAACAAATGAAACCCTCGTGCGAGGGAAGCAAGTATTTTCAGCAGAACTCGCTCAAAAGGAAATGATTAAATACATAAACTTAAACACGTTTAATCTAATGAAAGAGCAAAACATAAATATAAAAAATATATTACCCACTCATAAAGCCCCAGAAGGCATGTGGGATAAAATAGAGGAACAATTAGATTTTTTAGACGAGGAAAAAATTGACAAAAAAATAAAAGCCAAATTACCTTCTTACCATGCCCCTGAAATATTTGAGAATATTGCACCACCACCAAAAGCAAAAATGATTTTGTTTTACTTAACTAGAGTTGCTGCAGTAGCAGTTATAGTAATTGGCTTTACGTTTGGCTTTAAACAAGTTAGAAACAAAGCTCATATTGAAATATCACATTCTTTTGAGCAAAACACCAAACAAAATACAATAGAACACACCGACTTATTTTTATTAGACAATGAGTTTAAAGATATTTTAAGTCAGATTTGCAAAACAAAGCCTGGTGTATGCGAAAAGAAAGAATACGAGGAGTTATATGCACAATTAAAAGATATTGAAAATGAAACTATAAAACTACAAGAGGTTTTAAAACAATTTAAAAGCCCAGATATACAGAGCCATTTAGTACGATTAACCAACGACAAAATAAAACTTGAGAATTATATTCTAAACCTATTTAGTTAAAAATAAACACATGATAACTATAAGACATTCATTAATAGCAGTATTACTACTCTTATTAAATAATACATATGCACAACAAGAAACTAATGCACTCACACAATCGGCAGATACTTGCGTGCCAGCTACCGTAGACGATTACAACAGGCTTGTAAAATATTTTATGCAAGAAAAAGCAGATGTAAAGTCTTTACTAAAGTTCGACTTAATGCAATATGCTTTACTTAGACCCAATATTGCTTACGAAACAAGAATTAAAAATAATTTGAATGCAGAATTCTTTTTTTTATTTGAAATGATTGATCTCTTCGGGTTACGTGATTATACCCAATTACAAATGCAATTATTTGTCTTGACATCAGACTTTAAGTATTATCATAATACAAAAAGTAGAATTGAAAAAGGTAAAAACACAAATGGTTTTTCTGCCAATTATTTTTCTTTTGGAGCAGGTACATACATATTTATATACGATAATTGGAATTGTAGAATAAATAATGATGGAAAACTAATTCGTGATAATTTTTTTATAATTAACAACCACCCTCACCTCCCATACAATACACCTAAAGACAAGTCGAATAAAATTGTTTGGCGAAATAAAAAGTACGACCCTAATGAAAGCATAGCTTTTGTTCGAGTTGGCTATGGTATTCAACGCCGCGTTGGGAACATTGGCTATGTTGCTACCGATTTTAATTTTGGCTTTGGTACAAATATGGATTTTTCACGACTCTACCTTATGCCTGAATTTAGTATTAAAGCTGGCTTAGCTATTTCTACTTCAAAAAGAAACAAACACAAAAAATAAAGAATCATGAATTCTATATATAAAATTATAAGCATTGTTATAATATTGTTTTATACATCCATATGCTTTGGGCAAAACGATACTAAAATTGAATACGTTTCAAACGACACCTGCCTTAATATATCTTTAAACGAATACGATCGTTTACTACGCCATATTATTCCTAATAAGAAAGAGATAACCCATTTATATAAAGTAGATTTAATACAACTTGCACAGCAAAAGTTAAACTTTAGTTTTGAACATAGTATTAAACAAGAACTCACTCTAGAACATGAGGCTACCTTTCATATAGTTAGCATAAACGGCACTCATTCAAGTGGTTTTAACACCTACTATTTTAGTGAAAATAAAAATTTCTTTACTCAATTCAGTAAAGAATCGTTATACTATTTAACATTAAATTCAAATTTAAAATACTATCATAATATTGATAAAAGAATACGACGAGGGAGAAATACAAACGGTTTTTCAGGCAATTATCTCTCTTTGGGTGTTAAAATCAGAATGGCTTTTTACGATACTGATTTATGGCATGTGCATTCCGATGGTGAATTAATTCCATATGACAACTATTACAATCAACCAAAAGAGAGCATAGTGCTATTATACCTCCCAAGCTTGAACAATAAAGAAAGCATGGGTTATATAAACTTTGGCTATGGTTTGCAACGTAGAATAGGTAATATAGGCTACTGGAGTGCCGAGGCAAAAGTAGGCATTGGCACCAATAAATACTTTGATACTATTTATATTCCTATAGAACTTAATTTAAAAGCTGGTTTTGCCTTATCATCTTTAAAACGTAAACGATAAACTTTTGCATATGAAAACACATAAATTGCAATTATATTTAGTTTTATCGTTATTAACGATAATATGCGTTTATCCAAAAGGATTAATGGCACAGGAACACATCTTTACAAAAAGTATTACTAAAACAATAAAAGCCTCACATCACCATATTATTATAGATGCTGAAAAAGCAAATATTACAATTACAGAGGCCAAAGGACAAGATTTAGTTATTGACATAAAATTTATTTCAAAACATTCAAACAAAGCTATTGCCGAAAAACAATTAGACTACATTAAGCATGTATTGAATATTAAAAAAAGAGATGTTTACTTACGTAACTACATTCTAATAAGTGCTAACGAAGAGCTTACTGGTAATATAACGACAGAATACACCCTTGAAATACCTAAAAACAGAAATATAAGAATAACAAATAGTCTTGGCAATATACTAGTTAGCAATATAGAAGGTAATTTTAATATTAACTCGAAATACGGAAAATTGAATTTATATAATCTAAAAGGAAGGTTAAGCCTTAATGCACAAATTGGTGAAATTATAATTAAAGACTCGGAATTAAATTGCATTGTTGAGTCAAAGTATATGAGTAGTCACTTTTATAGTTGTGGAGGTACATATAGAATAATAACGAATTTAGGTTCTATAAACTTCTCACTCACCAAAACCCTTATTAAACTGAATATTGAGGCTTCAGGAACAGAAATATCGCTCTCAAATAAAGCTTGTAGAGAATATAACTTAACTCTTATATCACAAAGTGGAAGTATATTTTTAGACGATTGTTCAATAAAAAACAAAGCATTTATTAAAACAGACACAAGGAACTCAACAAAAGAGATACAGGAGTTTGTTTACATTAATTCTGCTATCAAACAGTCAATTACAGTACAAGATAAATTTGCTAACATATCCTTACAATAAGACTTAAATAGTAAAAAAATGAATACAAAAATAACTTTTATAATATTAGCAACAGCTCTATTTATAACTACAAGCTGTGATGAAAAATATGAAATAAAAGAGTACGATAATGACTATTATTACTATGAACCTCTTCAGACTAACTTTTTTGCAGGTGATACAGACTCAAGTATATATTACAATTATGAACCAGATGTAGAATTTTCGATACAGTATATGCAAGATGGATATTTTGAATACTCACAAGCCTTCGATATAAATGAAGATGGCATAGATGATTTTTCTATAGAGGTTGAAGGATATAGAGATTCAACAAAACCAAAATCTAATTATTGGAGAACTATCTATCTAAACTCAATTGCAGACTATTCTATAGCTGCTAACGATATTATGGTTAATGTTATTGAAGATAACTTTTCCTATAGCACTTCTAGTAGTGTCACTGCTGCACTATCCTATGGCGATACTTTGACCAATTTTCATTACTATGGTTACTATTATAAAAGACATCAATTGATTGAAACAGGTTATGAGTATAAAACTAACTCATTTGATACCTGCTGTGGCTTATGGCATACTTGGAGTGAAGATAGATATATTGCTTTTCAAAAAATAGATTCCATTAGTATTTTAGGCTGGATGCGATTTGAATTTATGGAGGATTCTGAAACTATAAAACTTAAAGATTGTGCCATACGGAAGTTTAAAACCAAAAAATATCAATATTAGCTTTTACAAATGAAAAACACAAAAATTAAATTTTATAAAATTTTTAGGCGCATGGGGATTCAGCGAAATGAGCTAACCCTTAGTGCCAACTTATATTCCGATTTTAAATTTGATAGCAACGACATGAATATCTTACTATTCTTTATGGAAACTAAGTTTGATATAATAATTGAAGACAAAGAGATTAAAAATATACAAACCGTAGAAAAAGCTATTGAATTTGTTGAATATAAACTCATTTAGGCTAAAATAACTAAACCACTATGCACTAAACTTGGGCAGACTGCTTCTTCGTTCCTCATCGCAGTAACTCAACACATATGAGTAATTTCGAACTAGCATGAGGCTAGAAAAGGAATATGTTGCAATAAAAACAGTTTTATGTATGGTAGCCCGCCCTGTCTACTACAGGCAGGCTGACTAATTTTGGCATGTGCAGCTAAGCAATCCCTTATTACCCCTTTAAACCAAAAAAGGAGCCAACTTAAAAGCTGGCTCCTTTTATATAATCTTATTAAAATCTACGAATCGTATTCAGCTAGAATTTCAGCTACACCATCTGGTGATACACGCCCATATACTTTCTCGCCTACCAATACTACCGGTGCTAATCCACAAGCACCAACACAACGTAAGCAACTTAACGAGAATTTACCATCGGCAGATGTTTCGCCAACTTCAATTTTAATTCTGCGTTTAAATTCTTCCAATACATTTTCAGCACCACGCACATAACAAGCTGTACCAGTACAAATTGATATTGGATATTTTCCTTTAGGAATCATGGTAAAGAACGAGTAAAAAGTTACCACACCATAAACCTTAGCTACAGGTAAATTAAGTTCTGTAGCAACTACTTCTTGCACTTCAGCTGGAAGATATCCAAAAATACTTTGTGCTTTATGTAGTACGTTTATTAATTCGCCACCTTCGTTATTAAAAGATGCACAAGCCTCTTTTAATTTCTCTACCTCAGATGGATTCAATTTTATTTTTACTGATGACATATCTAAAATTTTTTAATATTCAACTTTATTCAATTACAATGTCATTTTTCTTATCGAAATAACCGGTATGCAACAAGTGATGTGACTTTTCACTCATTGGTTTTCCTAAGAATTCATCGTACAATTTAATGATTGAAGGATTCTCATGCGATTTACGAATTGGCTTATTAGCATCTTCTTGGTAAATAGCCTTCATACGAGCTCTTAATATAGATGAATCGCCATGGTGTAATGGCTGACCACCACCACCTATACATCCACCAGGACAAGCCATAATTTCAATAGCGTGGAATTCAGATTTCCCTGCACGTATATCATCTAGTAGTTTACGTGCGTTTCCTAGGCCATGAGCAATACCAATACGAACTGGTAAACCATCAAAATCGATAGTAGCCTCACGTATTCCTTCGAATCCACGTAGCTCATCAAAATCAACTTTTTCAAGTTTCTTTTTAGTAAATAATTCGTAAGCAGTACGGCAAGCAGCTTCAATTACACCACCCGTTGCTCCGAATATAACACCAGCTCCAGTTGATTCTCCTAGAGGATGATCGAAATCTTCGTTAGGCAGTTGATTAAAGTCAATGTTAGCACCTTTAATTAAGCTAGCTAATTCTCTAGTTGAGATACTGAAATCAACATCAGGGTTACCATCTGTGGCAAACTCTTCACGCTGACACTCGTATTTTTTTGCTAAACAAGGCATTACAGAAATAACGACCATGTCTTCGCGCTTAACTTTTATTTTATCGGCAAAATAGGTTTTAGCAATTGCACCAAACATTTGCTGCGGTGAACGTGCTGTAGATGGTATGTCAAGCATATCGGGGAATTGCTTTTCGAAAAAGTTTACCCACCCCGGACAACATGATGTTAACATAGGAAGTTTTACATCTTTATCGCCAGCTAAATGCTTACCTAAACGATCTAATAGCTCAGTACCTTCTTCCATAATGGTAAGGTCGGCACTAAAATCGGTATCAAAAACATGATTAAAACCTAAGCGACGTAAAGCTGCAGTAAGTTGCCCAGTAACTAAAGTACCTGGCTCCATACCAAACTCTTCGCCAAGCGCTGCACGTACAGCAGGAGCTGTTTGAACAACTACCGTTTTTGTGGTGTCGGCTAAAGCACGTATAACTTCTTTAGTATGGTCAACTTCGGTAAGTGCACCTGTAGGACAAACAGCAACGCACTGTCCGCAATAAGTACAAGACGATTTCTCAAGATCCATTTCGAATGCAGGAGAAACAACAGCCTCAAATCCACGGTTTACACCCCAAAGAGCACCAACTGTTTGAACTTCGTTACACATCATTTCGCAACGACGACACATGATACATTTGTCCATGTCGCGAATAATTGATGGAGATAAGTCTTCTTTATAAGTTGACATTTCTCCTTTATGGTGTATTTCGCGTACACCTAATTTATGTGCCATATCTTGTAACTCACAGTTACCCGATTTTGCACAAACTAAACAGTCAGCAGGGTGGTCAGACAAGATTAATTCAAGTACAGTACGACGTGCATTAAGCACACGCATTGTATTTGTTTTTACTTGCATACCGTCGTCAACTTTGGTACAACAGGCAGGAGCCAAATTACGGCGTCCCTCAACCTCTACCACACATATACGACATCCGCCTGGTTTATTTTCAACATTAACATCATCTAAGCTCATGTAACATAAGGTAGGAATATCAATGCCCACAGCGCGAGCTGCTTTTAAAATGGAAGTCCCGTTTTCTACTTTAACGGACTTATTATCGATGGTTAATTTAACAAATTCCATTATTCAATCTCCTCGTTTATTGTATGCTAATAGCATTAAATTTACATTTCTCCATACAAGCACCACATTTAATACAAATAGCTTGATCAATAGTATGTGGTCCTTTACGCTCACCGGAAATAGCTCCTACCGGACAAACGCGAGCACAAGCTGTACAGCCAACACAAGGTTCATGATCAATTATATATTGCATTAAATCTTTACAAGCACCTGCTCTACATTTTTGATCGTTAACGTGCTCTAGATATTCATCATAGAAGTTATCCATTGTAGATAAAACCGGGTTTGGAGATGTTTGACCTAAACCGCACAAAGATGTATCCTTAATTACTCCGCAAAGATCTTTAAGCTTATCTAAGTCATCCTTAGTTCCTTTTCCAGCACATATTTTACCAAGCCCTTCATATAAACGCATGTTACCAATACGACATGGAGAACATTTACCACATGATTCCTCAACAGTAAATTCTAAATAGAATTTAGCCATTGAAACCATACAATCATCTTCGTCCATTACTATCATACCACCCGATCCCATCATAGAACCTGAAGCAATAAGGTTATCGTAATCAATTGGTGTATCAAGATGCTTTTCAGTTAAACAACCGCCCGAAGGACCACCTGTTTGTACTGCTTTAAATTTCTTTCCATCTTTAATACCACCACCTATTTCGTAAATTACTTCACGTAAAGTGGTTCCCATAGGCACTTCAATTAAACCTACGTTGTTTATTTTACCTGCTAAAGCAAATACTTTTGTACCTTTTGATTTTTCGGTACCAATTTTATTAAACCAGTTTGCTCCTTTAAGGATAATAACAGGAATATTAGCATAGGTTTCAACGTTGTTTACGTTAGTTGGCTTTTTAAGGTAACCTTCCACTGATGGGAATGGTGGCTTAAATGTAGGCTCACCACGGTCACCTTCCATTGAGTGTATAAGTGCAGTTTCTTCACCACAAACAAAAGCACCAGCTCCGTATCTTAATTCTAAATCAAAATCGAAACCTGATCCTAAAATATCTTTTCCTAATAAACCATATCCTCTTGCCTGATCAATTGCAATTTTCAATCTTTCAATTGCTAAAGGATACTCGGCACGAATATAGATTAAACCTTTAGTAGCACCAGTACAATAACCATTAATAGCCATTGATTCAAGAACAGTATGCGGATCGCCTTCAAGAATTGAACGATCCATAAATGCACCTGGGTCACCCTCATCAGCATTACATACTACGTATTTTTGATCTGCTTTTTCCTGAGCAGTAAGTTTCCACTTCAAACCAGTTGGAAAACCGCCTCCCCCACGTCCGCGAAGACCAGAGTCAAGTACTTCTTGAGTTGCTTGTTCAGGTGTCATTTCGCCTAATACTTTCCCTAGGGCAGCATAAGCATCACGAGCAATTGCTTCATCAATATTTTCAGGATTAATAAAACCACAGTTACGTAAAGCTATACGTAATTGTTTTTTATAAAACCCCATCTGTTTTGAATCACTAATTTCTTTTTTCGTTTCAGGATCTTTGTAAAGTAATCTTGTTACTTTACGTCCCTTAACAACGTGCTCTTCAATGATTTCTTTAGCATCGTTAGGTGTAACCTGTGTATAAAACGTATTATCAGGAATTACTTTAACGATTGGTCCTTTTTCACAAAAGCCGAAACAGCCGGTTGCAACAACCTGACATTCATCTTCCAACCCTTTTTCAACTAACTCTTTGTTTAGTTTGTCTTCAATAGCATCACTGGCAGAGGCTTTACAGCCTGTTCCACCACAGATAAGGAGATGCATTTTGTATTTTGCCATTCTAATACCCCCTAATTATTCGTCAATAGTTTCATAATTCTGAGGAATGATTCCGTCAACCAATTCCCCATTTTTCACATACTTCTCAATAATCTCATCAGCTTTTGCAGTATCAACATACCCAAAAACTACTGGATCTTGGTTAGGCAGCTTTACTTCAATTGTTGGTTCAGCATAACAGTAGCCCATGCAACCCGTTTGGGTAACTACAGATTCAATGTTACGTTTTTCCAACTCATCAATAAAAAACTCCATTACTTGCTTTGCACCCGATGCAATTCCGCAAGTTGCCATTGCCACTTTCACCTGTACAAGGCTCTCAGCGCTTTCGCCATTTTCGCGAATTTTAACTTTTGATTGCAAATCTGCTTTAAGCTTTTGCAAATCTGCTAACGACTTAACCTTAGTCATAAATTATATCGTTTTTAGTTTGATTATTTTACTCAAATTTTAAATCTGTGCAAGTTTACGAAAAATCTGTAAACTAGCCTATATCAATAGCTTGGAATCATTTTAAATAAGGGTAAATGTATATGATATTTGTCAGTAATACACTACTAGATTAACATTAATACATGCTTAATAAAGATTTATTTCTTTAATTAT
>JAUXEM010000187.1 GCA_030620515.1 Salinivirgaceae bacterium | reverse complement strand
TAATTAGCAAAAATGGCACAGTACTTTGGAACAAACATGGCTTTGAACAAGATGAGTTTAATGAAATGATTGAGCTTATTAAAAAAGAATTGAAGTAATTAAAAAAGGCTGCCTCAAAACGAAACAGCCCTTTCTATTAAATAACTTAATTAACTATTCTATAATTCCTTCTAACTTCATAAAGAATGCATAATCTAATGCTGTTTCTCTATAACGCTTAAAACGACCAGAAGCCCCACCATGGCCAGCTTCCATATTTGTCTTCATTAGTAAAATATTGTTATCTGTTTTCTTGTCTCTCAATTTTGCAATCCATTTTGCAGGCTCCCAATACTGAACTTGCGAATCAAACAATCCTGTTGTTATTAACATATTAGGGTATTCTTGTTCTTTAACCTGATCGTATGGCGAGTAGCTTAACATATAGTCGTAACTCTCCTTATTTTTAGGATTACCCCATTCGTCAAACTCGTTTGTGGTTAAAGGAATTGTTTCGTCGAGCATAGTTGAAACCACATCAACAAAAGGTACGGCTGCAATTATTCCATTATACATTTGTGGAGCCATATTTACAATAGCACCCATAAGCAATCCACCGGCACTACCACCCATTGCATACAAATGATCTGGTGTAACATACTTTTCTTGCACTAAATATTTGCTACAATCAATAAAATCGTTAAATGTATTTATTTTATTAAGCATTTTGCCATCTTCGTACCACTGTCTGCCTTTTGTTTTACTGCCTCTAATATGTGCTATTGCCCAACAAAAACCGCGGTCGAGAAGGCTTAAGCGAGTTGAGCTAAACCAAGGGTCAATAGTATTTCCATACGAACCATATCCATAAAGAACTACAGGGCTTTTTCCGTTTTTTTCAAATCCTTTCTTGTATACTAATGATATCGGAATTTCTTCTCCATCTCTGGCTTTTGCATACACTCTTTCAGTAACGTATTCCTCAGGATTATGTCCACCAACAACTTCTGTTTGTTTTTTCAAAACTTTTTCTTTTGTATCCATGTTGTAATCAAAAGTAGAAGTGGGTGTAGTCATTGATGAATAAACAAAGCGCAACTGATTTGTATTAAACTCACGATTAGTTGATGCATAGGCTACATATGCAGCTTCGCCAAAATCGAGATAATGTTCTTCGCCGTTTTGCTGATTAATTATTCGCATATGTGGTAATGCATTTGAGCGTTCACCCACAACCATATAGTTTTCAAATATCTCTATCGACTCTAATAATACATCTTCGCGATGAGGTATTATTTCTTTCCAATTGTCACGGTTCGTTTTATTCTCAGGAGTCTCCATTAATCTAAAATTAATAGCATCCCAGTTTGTTGTAACATAAAATTTGTTCTCAAAATGATCAATAGAATATTTCATTTCAGGAACACGAGGTGTAAATTGTTCAAATTTACCTTCGGGCTTATCTGCATCTAAAATGTAGTAATCGCTACTCAAAGTACTCGACTCTGCTATAATTATGTACTTATTCGATTTAGACTTATGTACTCCCATATAAAATGATGGGTCTTCTTCATGATAAACCATCACATCTGCTTTTGCATTATTACCTAATTTATGTCGCCATATTTTGTCAGAAAGTAGCGATACTTTATCTTTAGTTGTGTAAAAATAAGTAAGATTATCGTTAGCCCAAGCGCCACCACCCGTAGCATTTTCAATTTTATCAGCTAATAATTCGCCTGTTTCAAGATTCAAAAAGCGAATGGTAAAAATTCTACGACTTACCGTATCTTCAGAATAGGCAAGTAGCTTATTATCTGGACTTACCGTCATAGATCCTACGGAGAAATAGCTATGCCCCTCGGCTAATACATTTACATTAAGAATAACTTCCTCTGTAGCATTCAGCGATTCTTTTTTACGGCAATAAACGGGATACTCTAATCCATCGGCATATTTAGAATAGTACCAATAGCCATTTTTTAAATATGGAACCGATTCATCATCTTTCTTTATTCTACCAACAATTTCATTGTAAAGTTTATCTTGCAATGCCTCAGTACTTTTCATTACTGTGTCAGTAAAGGAATTTTCAGCATTTAAATAGTTGAGTACTTTTTGTGTTTGAGCATCTGGCGTTTCAGCATTTTTTTGCTCATCGCTTAAACGCATCCAAAAATACGAATCAATACGGGTACTTTCATGAATTGTTAAAACACAATCTTTTTTTTCAGCCACCGGGGGAGGGGGTAAATTATCTGTCATATTATTTACTTGCTTTTTATTACACGCACTAAATACTGTTAAGGCAATAACAATACTTAATAAACTAACGATTTTTCGCATGATTTAGAGTTTAAAGTTTTAATATTTAGTTTTTTTATACAAGTGTACTAAATTACAATTTGGTTACACTTTTGTGCAATTTATAACAAATATTTAAAATAACCTTTTAGCGGTGTTTAAAGAAATACTTATTTGTGAATTAAAAGGATATATTTTAGTAAATTGGCACTAGCAACAAAATACACCAATAACTTATAAGCCCCTTAATTATACATTAAAGGAGCTTTACTTACCTAAATAGCGCTTACCCTAAAATTTGCTTCCAATAATAATAGTACGTTAGGTTTTGAGACACACCATGGCGGCAGACAGGTATGAGCCCGCCCTGCCTGCCAAACAGGCAGATAACTCACACTACAACTTGCGAATTTTAGGGATTTAATAAACATACTTGTTGATATTTATTGTGTGCAAATTAATTTGTAACTTCATTTTTTAATATTATTCAGCACTTTATAAAAACTAAATGTATGAAAATCACTAAAATTACTAAACTAATTGCATTTTCGATACTGGCTTGCTTATGTAGTTTACCAAGTATTGCACAAAAAAAAACAGGGGTAACTGAGGCAGCATACCGAAGAAGTTCGCTACATACAATTTTGCTTGAATCGGGCGATTTCCTTAACAAAGACTTGGTAACAAAATCCTATAACCTTGCACCCTTTCCTGCAAAGTATAACGATCATAGGTTAACTGAAACAACAATTGACTCTAAGCTTTACCCTATACAAAAAACAGAACAAAAGGATAAAAAACAAGAGGAAAAGGGAAAAGAAAAAGTTAGCAAGTCCGAGAAAGAGAATTCTTTAATAATTAAAAAGTATTTCAACGAAAAGAAAATTGCAAACCAAATTGTAGCAAAATGGTTTGGCAGAAAAGAGGATGGCTCGTTTAATATGACAATGATACACGAACGCGGTTCATATGATGCAACTGAAATGGAAACTCAAATTGCAAAAGGCTCTATTCGTGGTATGGCAAGTATAAAAGATGCCGGTGAGGAATTAATAAAAAATACTTTTATTGTAGTTAACACAATGAATTTTGTTGAAAATGAACCAATTGCTTTGGCGGTTAAGATTACTGCTACCGAAGTTGCCCGACAAATGCCTAACGCAATGTTACGTGACGCTGCTATTGCAACGGCAGAAGCAACCTACATTGCTACAAAAGACGGATATTCTGTATGGGCAATATCTTATTTATATCAGCTTGAATGGAACGATGATATAGCAAATACCTTTTATATGGAAATGTGGATGGATTCAACGTCGGCTACTGCTGAAAAGAAAATATTATTTGATAATAGCAATATTTTCAAACTAAATTATATTGGTTTTGAAAAAGCAAAATCATTGGTATTAGTAGGTATTGGCAAAAGCAAGGAAGATATAATTCAGCAGGCTACCATTAGAAATATTGACAAAGTATATACAAAATTACAGAAAGAATACGATGTATTTAAAACTAAAACTCCTATTTATTCTGTTGATCCTATACTTGCAAAAATAGGACTGAAAGAAGGAGTTACCGATAAAGATAAGTTTGATGTACTGGAGCAGGTTATAGATAAAAAAACCGGCTTAACTGTTTACGCAAAGGTTGCTACAGTAAAAGTAGATTCAAAAAACATTTGGGATAACAGATATAATATGGGTATTGATGATGAAAAACCTGAAAATGCTGATTTAAAAGGAACACATTTTAAAGGTGGTGGAAAAATACAACCTGGAATGCTACTCAGGTTAGTTAAATAAAAATACTACAAAAAAAGAGGCTGTTCAAAATTGGATAGCTTTTTTTTTAATATTTCACTAGTGTTAAGTCAAGTGTGCAATAATGGGTCAGATTCCTTCGCTATCGCTCGTAATGACACGCGCTTGGGTCATTACCGGCCAGGTGAGATTATTCCTTTCCGAAAAAGTCGGAACAAGCTGTGAGTGTTTCATTAGAACCTATAAACAGAATAAAAACCATTTGGCAAAACCGATAAGCTTAAATTACTACTATTCTTTTTATGAAGTACAGGTATCAAATAACCAATAGCACTGCCTATTATAGCACCTGCAATAATATCTGTGGGAAAATGTTGACCCGATTCGTATCGCAAATAACCAACAGTAGAGGCTAATGAAATACTGCTAATCCAAATTACTTTACTCCATGTGCTTTTACCATAAATATCGCTATAAGTTTTTGAAAGAAAAACAGCTGAACTAAAAGCTGCTGAAGTATGCCCTGAGAAAAAAGAATCATAAACATTCTCATTTTTAATCATGTCATTCTTTTTGCTAATGGTTAAATTATCTCCATATAAATATGGTCGTACTCTGTTCGATAAAGATTTAGACAGCTCAGTAATACCAATATTAAGCAATGCAACCTCAAAATACATTACACCATATGTTAGCATATTATCCCATTCTTTATATTTTAGTTGCGGCAATAACATTATACTTGGTGAAATTAGCAAAGCGTATTTACCCACACTACTAATAGCATCCATATCTGTATTCCAATTACAAATTGCCTTTCTATCAAAACTATTTATATCATTCGAGTTAAGATTAATTAACTCAGTAAAAGTCATTTTACTTTGATGGTTTTCCAACACTTTTGCAATACTGTAGCTAACAAGACCTGTAGCCCCAATAATATAATCAGTTTTTTTAAGTTGATACGGGAAATTGTTTTGCGCAAATAATGTATTTGCTTGCAAAACGAGAACAAGTATTATATTTAGTAGAATTTTATTCACGCATAGCTATTTTCAACTCCTTACGAATTACTTTCTTTGCTTTTTTGAAAATAACCATCGGGATTAGTCATTGAAACAGGCTGTCCAGTAGCTTCTAGAATATTCCACCATAGCTCACCATGTATATCAATTTTCTTTCTCTCCGATACTGCTGTTGAAATTGGCACAAGCGTAAATTGGTCGTTCCAATTACCAACTACAAAGTCGGTTTTGCCTGCCATGGCAGCATGTACTGCATTTTGTGCAAGTAAGCTACAGAATTTACTGTCGTTCGCATTTGCAGGTGCGCTGCGAATAATATAACTTGGGTCAATATATTTAATTGTATGAGCTAACTCTTTTGCATCAAATTCTTCTTTAATCTTTTCTTTTAAATAAAGTCCAATATCTCTGTTCTTAATATTACCCGACTTATCTAACTCCTTATCCTCACTTTCAAAAAAATGTTGTCCTGCTCCTTCTGCAACAACTATTACGGCATGGTGGCGAGCTTCAAGTCTTTTTCGTAATGCTTTCAAAAAACCATAAGGTCCATATAAATCAAATTCCATTTCAGGTACTAAAACAAAGTTCACTTCTTGTATAGAAAGAGCAGCATGTGCAGCAATAAACCCTGAGTCACGCCCCATTAATTTTATAAGCGATATACCGTTATAAGCCCCTTCTGCCTCGTTATGTGCATATCTAATTATATCGGTAGCAATAGTAAAAGCTGTTTCAAAACCAAAACTTTTAGCTAAAAAGCTAATATCGTTATCAATGGTTTTAGGTATGCCTGCAATGGCAATTTTCAATTTTCTCTTTTCAATCTCTTTATGTATAGCATGAGCTCCCCTTTGCGTTCCATCGCCGCCAAGGCAAAACAGAATATTTACATTCATTATTTCCAAGGTATCAACAATTTGATCAACATCTTGACCACCCCTAGATGAGCCCAAAAATGTACCTCCGGTTAAATGAATACCATCTACCATTTGCGGCGTAAGCTCAATAACCTCATGGTTATATTTTGAGATTAAACCTTCGTATCCATACTTAAAACCCAATACTCTGCTAATGCCATAACGATAGTGTAAATGATTAACTATGCTTCGAATTACATCGTTTAAACCGGGACATAAACCACCACAAGTAACTATACCTACTTTTGTTTTAGCCGGCTCAAAAAATAATTGACCTTGTGGTCCCGCTTTTTCAAAGGATATTGGTTCTGTATTCGTATCTAAACATTCCTTGAAATTACTTAATGAGGTATCATGCAAAACCCTATCGCTCTCGCATATAAATTTATATAATGGGTTTTTTGAACGAGAAGTTTCCAATAAAGGAGATTTGACATTTGTTTTGCCTAATGTTTTTATTTGAAAATCATTTAAGTTCATGCTGTATGGTTTTTCTAAATAATAAAATTCATTGTAATTCAAATTAACTCTAAGTAAAACATTTTTTATTGCATTAAAAATCGCTCAACTTAGCTGTAAGATACTACATTTATTGCTGATTGACTATATATAGGATGATTCAAAAAAAGTGTTGCATAAGAACTACACTTTTTAATAAAAAGTATTTATATTAATAGAATTAAACGAAAAAAGGAGGCTAGTAAGCCTCCATATACTTTTCAATAAATATTTTTTTTAGAAACTGAACGAAATACCAGCACTAATATAGGCAATATTATAGCCAGCCTCAGCATAAAGCTTAAAAGCATCGGAAACAGAATACCTTGCTCCAACAAAAAAGTCTTCTTTAAACCTTACATTAGTATTTTTATCTTTCGATCCATCCCAATATTCATCTTTATCAATCTCAATAATGACACCTGCAAAAAAACCACCATAAATGTCAAACTTATTAAAGGCATCATTGCCAGTAATATCAACAAAATCGAAATGGTAAGCTGCACGACCTCCCATAATAAAATTGGTGGTTTTTTCTTCCCAACCACTTGCCCAAAATATAGTGGATTGTTTACCTCCTGATATTGCAACTTGCGCACCTGCTGAAATATAACCTATTCCTAATTTATCAGTCACTCCTATATC
>JAUXEM010000037.1 GCA_030620515.1 Salinivirgaceae bacterium | reverse complement strand
GTTCTGCAGTTTGTGAAATTGACACGCCAGAATCAAATTTACCAAGCATATCCTGGCTCATAGGAATTATTCTACTTCCTAATCCTAAAATTGAACCTTGCTTTTTCTCACAGTCTTGTTCTATTAGTGCCCAACCTATACTGTTGGTTCCCAAATCTAATCCTAATATTTTTTTCATGGTAAATGTTTGTTGTAACGGTGATGGTTAATTAATTATTAAATGAATATACAATTTAACAAAAAAGCATCACAACTAACTCTTGATTAATATGTTTATTTGTTCTATATTCGTAATTCAAACTGAAGCAATTCACAATAAGGATTATTCCGTTGTGAAAACATTTAGCTGCCTCGACTATCTTCGGGGCTTTTTTTTTATAAATATTTTATGAACACCATTTTTATACAATTATATGTGAACAAAACATTTAAAGCGGCATTTACCTTGAGTTAATGTCGTTTTTTCTTTTAACGTTTCCTGAATTCATTTAAAAAATGAAATATTTGCGCAAAAACATTTTGCTGCCTCCAATATATTAGGGCTTTTTTAATGAATATTTTGCTTTTATCGCATAAATAAACATATTAACATTAGCAGTCAACAAAATTGCTAGTACTACCAAAATAATTAGTTTTGTAGTTCATTTAAAACTAAAACAGATGTCAATAATAAGAACAGATACAACGCAAAGAATGAGTAGAATTGTTGAGCACAAAAATACAATTTATCTTTGTGGTCAAACTGCAAAAGATGCTACAAAAGATATTAAAGAGCAAACGATAACAACCCTAGAAAAAGTAGAAGGATTACTTGAAAAGGCGGGTTCTGACAAAAGAAATATCCTTTCAGTTACTATTTATGTTCGTGATATGAAAGACTTTGCTGCAATGAATGAAGTTTGGGATGCTTGGGTTGAAGAGGGTCACCAACCTGCACGTGCATGCGTTGAGGCTCGCATGGCTCGTCCTGAATTACTTGTGGAAATGTCAGTAATTGCTTCAAAGAAATAATACAAATCTCAATAAATAAGTGCCGAAATATATTCACGAACATGTGAGTAATTTTTAGAGTTAAATGTGCTTTACATTAGGAGCTGTTTTTCTATTAATGAGGTTAGCTTATCTTGTTTTTGTTGATTTATTGAAAACTTATCTTTTGTCCACTAATACCGATTATCATTCAAAATGCGCCTTAAAAGACAAAGCCGCTTTGAATGTATATCGGCATTAACCACTGTATTTATTAAAATGGCTTTCAGCGCATTTAAATATACAATTGGTATAATCAGAAGGTTTTTTTATGTCTAAATATTAATTAAACACTAGTAAAGTTCTATTTTTTCATTACAAATAAAAATTAATGTAAATTGAAGGATTTTTAGTATTTTTTGAAGTCATTTTATTAGTTTGCTAATTAGCTCAAAAATTAACTGTAAATAGGCAAGATAAATGAATTTTAAAACTCTAAAATATTGGTTTCCATTGTTTTTGTATTGAGTAAAAATAGCTTGTTTTTAAGAACCCCTTCAATGTTTAAAATTATTTTAACAACCTCGTTTGCTTGAATAGAGCCTATTATTCCAGGTAATACACCTAAAACTCCTAATCGGCTTTCATCATTTTCATCAACATTGGGTTGTTCGCTAAACAAATCCTTGTATGATTTACTACCATTGTAATTAAATACCGAAACTTGTCCCGAAAATTTAGATATTGATGCGTAAACCATTGGGATGCCCAAAAGCTTAGATGCAGTATCAATAATATACCTACTATCATAATTATCAGTACAATCAACAATAATATCATACTCCTTTGCTATTTCAGCAGAGTTTTCTGAGTTAAGGCGAGTAATAAAAGTTTTGATTATAATATCAGGATTATTCTCTAATAAGCGTTCTTTTGCTTTATGAGCCTTTGCTTGGTTTATATCACTTGTTTTGTATAATATTTGTCGTTGTAAATTGCTTAAACTAACCACATCATTGTCAACAATACCAATATTTCCAATTCCGGCAGCACCTAAATAGGTTAATACAGGAGAACCTAATCCACCAGCACCAACAACTAGTACTTTTGCTTTATTTAGCTTCTCTTGTCCTTTTATGCCAATTTCTGGTAGAATTATATGTCTGTTATATCTTTCTAAGTCCATATGTGTTATTGTTGAAGAATATTATCCCAATCTTTCCAAACAGCTTCGTAACCTTGATTTCTAATCATAATTGCCATTTCCTGAGCGGTTCGGTTATCGTTTATCGAAAATTGTTCCAGCTCGTTATTTTCTTCGGGGTGGGCATATCCGCCCGGATTTGTTTGCGACTCGGCACTCATACTTGTTACGCCTAATTTTAACATATTATCACGATAGCTTGCGCTCTCACGTGTAGATAAAGCTATCTCTACATTTTCGTCAAACAAACGATATGCAAATATTAGCTGTGCCAAATGCTTATCTGTCATAATTGAATTTGGTTCGAACTGCCCAGTGTGTGGTCTCAATCTAGGGAACGATATGGAGTATTTGGTTTTCCAATATTGTTTTTTTAGATAATTCAAATGTAAGGCCGTAAAAAAGCTATCTGTTCTCCAATCTTCTAAACCGGCCAAAATACCTAAGCCCACTTTATGTACTTCAGCTTTGCCTAATTGTTCGTATGCATTAATTCTATTTTCAAAATTGGCTTTATTCCCTTTTAAGTGATATGTTGAATAACGCTCTCTATTATAAGTTTCTTGATACAGGTACACCGTATTTAAGCCATGTGATATTAGTTGGTTGTATTCTTCTTGTTTTAAAGGTTGTACCTCAATAGATATTAATGACATATAGGGTTTTATAATTTCAAATGCTTTTTTAAGGTAATTTGCACCAGCCTTAATATCAGCTTCGCCAGTAACAAGTAGTATATGTTCAAAACCTAGTTTTCTAATGGCAATTACTTCTTCTTTTATTTCCTTATAAGTAAGCACTTTTCTTTTTATTTTATTTTGGGTATTAAAGCCACAATACACGCAATTATTTTCGCAAAAGTTCGATAAATACAGAGGTACATAAAGCTGGGTAGTTTTACCAAATCGTTTTTGAGTAAGCCTTTGGCTTTGTTGAGCCATTTCTTCAATATATGGCTCGGCAGCTGGTGAAATTAAAGCCATAAAGTCATCAATGCTTCGTTTGTTCGATTGCAATGCCGAAATTACTTCGCTCTTATTTTTACTGTAAATAAGGTCTGTAGTTTTTTGCCAATCGTGTGCTTTTAAAATATCTATAAACATATTACCAATTAGTGTGAGGTGCTTTTAAGATAAAAATGATGTTAAGGGACTGCTAGGGTTAGCCAATGTGGTTTTCTTAGCCAATTTTGCTTCAAAAGCCATTCTACCTGCTTGTACTCCGAGTTTAAAAGCTATTGCCATATTAACCGGATTTTGAGCCACTGCAATAGCTGTATTTACAAGTACAGCATCGGCACCCATTTCCATTGCTTCGGCAGCATGCGATGGTGCACCTATACCGGCATCTACAATAACAGGAATATTGCTCTGCTCAATAATTATACGAATCATATCACGAGTATTCAAACCATTATTACTACCAATAGGTGAGCCCAAAGGCATTACTGTTGCAGTACCCACTTCTTCTAGTTTTTTGCAAAGCACTGGGTCTGCTTGTACATATGGTAATACTATAAATCCCTTTTTAACAAGTTCTTCAGCTGCTTTTAATGTCTCCTCCCCATCGGGTAAAAGATAGCGTGGGTCAGGATGTATTTCTAGCTTTAACCAATTTGTTTGCAAAGCTTCACGTGCTAGTTCAGCAGCAAATATAGCCTCTTTTGCATTTCTAACACCTGATGTATTCGGAAGCAAATTGAATTTTGCTGCTTGTAAATATGGTAATATATCATCTTTCTGTTTTTGTAAGTCAATACGGCGAAGCGCCATTGTTACCAATTCGCTTTCCGATGCAACTAGCGCATCTCTCATTATACTACCTGATGCAAATTTACCGGTTCCGGTAAATAACCTTGATGAAAAATTTTTGTCTGCTATTTTTAGTACTTGCATATTGTAAGTTTTGAACTTTCCTTTTTTATTAAAATATTTTAAGTAATTCTTTTGTCTTTACTGGAATATCTTCAGCCTCGCTTAATAAAGAGGATATTGCAATACCATAAACACCTATATTTATTATAGGCTTAATATCTGGTTCTTTAATGCCCCCAATGGCAAATATAGGAACATGAATATTTTGTTCGTTTAAAGTCGCTACTATTTTTGTATAACCATTTAAGCCTAAAACCGGACTTAATTTTTTTTTTGTATGTGTAAATCTATATGGTCCTAATCCAACATAGTTTATACCTTGTGATACTAAATCAATTATATCATTTATAGTATTTGCTGTACCACCAATAATTTTATTTGCTCCAAGTAATTTTCTAGCCTCTAATGGTGACATGTCATTTTTACCAAGATGCACACCATCGGCATTTAGCTCAATAGCAATAACAACACTATCATTCATAATAAATGTAACAGAGTGCTGCTTGCAGAACTCAGCAATTTCCTGACCTTCTGCTAAAATAATATCGTTAGTGGTATCTTTTGGTCTGTACTGAATCCAATTTACACCTGCCTTTACCACCTGTTTAACCTGGTTTAGGTGCGATATTTTCGATTGGTAGTTTGTTATGTATTGTATCCTTGAAATATGCATTAGTAACTATTTTTTTAGATGTTATGAAAGCCAAGCAATTTATTGCTTGAATCAATAAAATTGGTCACATAATTTTTTGCTATTTTTATAGATGCTTGCAATGATAATTCGTTAGCTAAATTAGAGCAAATGGCAGAAGAAAGTACACAACCTGTTCCGTGTTTATCTTTATTAACCAGTCGTTTGCCTTCAAAATGAGTAATGTTATTTTGTTCAATTAACACATCGCTAACATCATCGTTAATAGAATGTCCCCCTTTTACTAATACATTACAAAGCTTAAAATCATTTATTGCCAATTGAATTACGTTAATATCAGTTGTGCCGAATATTGCATCGCATTCATGTAAATTTGGAGTTGCTAGGTAAATATCTTTCAGTAAATCAAAAATTTCTTTTCTATTAATAGTATTATGAAAGTTAAAATTAGCAGATGCTTTTAATATAGGATCCCAAATTATTTTAACAGATTTATTATAGGCTTTCAAAACCAAAATAACCTGTTTTAATATTTCAAAACTCTCAATCAATCCTATCTTAACATGTGTAGGTTTGTATTTTGCAAACAATACATCAATTTGCTTTTTTATTTGCTCAAAGCTTAGCCAATCTACCGATAAAAACTCACTTTCATTCTGATAAGTTATAGCTGTATTTACCCCAAGTCCTTGTACTTTATGTTGTTCACAAGTTTTTATGTCGGCTGTAATGCCAGCACCTGAGCTAGGATCGAAACCAGCAATGCTTAAAGTTAAAGCTCTTGCTTTTAAGGTTTTCTGTATTTTATTAAAGGCAATTAAAACATCGGTTTGTTGCCAAATTGCACCAAGCAATGCAATACCTTTAAATCCTATACTGAAACATTCCTTACTATTATTTTCATCAATTCCACCTAGTGCAACAATATTTATATCGGTGTTATTTTGCAAAAATGCACTTAATTCAGCGCTAGTGAAATTGGCTTTATATTCTGCTTTTGATATTGAATTATAAATTGGACTTAAAAAGAAATGACTATAGTTCTCTTTATTTTTAGTTATTTCGCTAATAGAATGAGCAGAATATCCAAAATACGAAAAATTATTTTTATATTCTTTAGCTTCATCTACTCTGTTTTTGCCAACTTGAATACCTTTCAGATTAAACTCTTTTGCTAAATGGTAATGAGAGTGCAATACTAAATATTTCCTATACTCTTTAGGAATTGAGGTAATGTAATTCATCATATCAAAATCATCAAAATTTGGTTTACGAACATGAAATTGTTGTAAACCTAATTTTAATAACGATACTACTTTTTTTATTTCAGAAGAGACAGTAGATGGCGATGATATAATAATAAGTTTATTATTCATATTATTTATATACTTCACTTCCGCTTGTTCTAAATTCGTCAGCCTTTTCTTCTAGCTTCTTTTCTAACTCCTTATTCGAAATAATAGGCCCTTTTCCCGCTAATTGGCGAAGCTCTTGTGTGGTTTTCATTGAGCAAAAATGCTCACCGCACATTGAGCAAAAAGGAGTTGATTTATAACTTTCGCCTTTTAAGGTTTCATCGTGAAATTCAATGGCTCTTTCTGGGTCTAGGGCTAAATTGAATTGGTCTCTCCAACGAAACTCAAATCTAGCTTTCGACATGGCATTATCTCTAACCTGAGCCCCAGGAAAGCCTTTAGCTAAATCGGCAGCATGGGCAGCTAATTTATAAGTAACTACACCTTCGCGAACGTCTTCTTTATTGGGTAGTCCTAAGTGTTCTTTGGGTGTAACATAACAAAGCATTGCAGTACCGTACCAACCAATTTGCGCCGCTCCAATTGCCGAAGTAATATGATCGTAGCCCGGAGCAATGTCTGTTACCAAAGGTCCTAAAGTGTAAAAGGGAGCTTCTAAGCAATCTTTCAGTTGCTTATCCATATTCTCTTTTATCCTATTCATAGGAACATGACCAGGGCCTTCAATAATAACCTGTACACCTTTGTCTCTGGCAATTTTGGTTAATTCGCCAAGTGCCTCTAATTCGGCAAACTGAGCACGGTCATTAGCATCGTATATTGAACCCGGACGTAAGCCATCGCCTAAAGAAATGCCTACATCGTATTTTGCTAATATGTCGCAAATATCTGAAAAATGTGTGTAAAGGAAATTCTCTTTATGATACATTAGCATCCATTTTGCCATAATAGAACCACCACGCGATACTATTCCTGTCAATCTATTTGCTGTCATTGGAACATGATGTAATAATAAGCCAGCATGTATAGTGAAATAATCCACTCCCTGTTCAGCTTGTTCAATAAGAGTGTCTTTAAAACCCTCCCAGCTTAAATCCTCCACTTTCCCTTTAATTTTTTCAAGTGCCTGATACAAAGGAACAGTGCCAATTGGAACGGGTGAATTTCTAATAATCCATTCACGGGTTTCGTGAATATTTGCCCCTGTAGATAAATCCATAACCGTATCGGCACCCCAACGAATTGCCCAAACCGATTTTTCTACTTCTTCGGCAATACTTGATGTCGTTGGAGAGTTACCAATATTGGCATTTATTTTTACTAAAAAATTGCGTCCAATTATCATAGGCTCAATTTCTGGGTGATTAATATTTGCTGGAATCATTGCTCGCCCCTTAGCAATTTCACTACGTACAAATTCAGGAGTAACATGCGATTTTGGAAGAGATGCACCAAAATTTTCTCCTTTATTATTATTATCAAGCTCTTTATTTAAATAATCTATGTTTTGATTCTCACGAATGGCAACATATTCCATTTCTTTAGTTATAATTCCTTGTTTTGCATAATGGTATTGTGAAACAATGCAATTTTCTTTTGCGCGTAATGGTTTGTCTATGTGATTTTTAAATCTAATTGCATCTAAATTATTATCATGTAAACGATCCTTCCCGTATTGTGATGTCATTTCACTTAACTGTTCTACATCGCCACGTTCTATAATCCACTGCTGTCTTAAACGAGGTAAACCTTCTTTAATATCTACTTTGTAGTTTGAATCGGTATAAGGACCCGATGTATCGTAAACCGTAATATTATTATTTATAATCTCCTTTTCATCAAAATCTTTGGTATCTGAAAGCTCAATTTCACGCATAGCAACACTTATGTTGTGTAACTCACCTTTTATATATACTTTTTTTGACCCTGGGAATGGTCGTTGCGTAATTATCTTATTAATATCTTCGTTCATGTAATTTTTTATTTATTGTTGTAGTTTGTTTACTTGAAAATTTTGATTGTACACATTTAGCTTATCCGCCTTGGGTAGCCCTAATCAATAAAACTTTATCAGCTTCATTAAGTGTAGTAATATTCCAATTATTTTTTGGTATCACTGAATTGTTAATTGCCACAGCCAAGCCTTTTTGGTCTTTAACAGTTTCGTCAATAAGTATTTTTAGACTAACGGAGTCAATAATTGTTTTTAACTCTCCATTTATTTCAATTTTCATATTAATTTTAAATTAAGTACTAATTATGAAAAGAATAGTAGGGTAAAAGTGTTTGGGATAATTTGAATTTCCTGCATCAGTATTATCTGTATCAGGTTCAAAGGATGTTATCTCAGCCAATTTTAAGGCACTCCTATTCATTATTCGCTTGCGAAAGTAAATATTTAGTTATTATAATGCAACTTAAACTTTATTATTAATTAGTTGTTAGGAGTAATTAGCATTAAATTAGGTGCATAAATGAATAAATTGTGTAAAACAGAATTAAAATAAATAGTAATGAAAGTTGGAATCCCTAAAGAGTTAACACAAGACGAATTTCGCGTGGCAGCTACTCCCAAAACTGTTACCCGGCTTATAAAACAAGGGTTTAATGTTTTAATTGAAAAGGATGCCGGAAAGCGTTCAAATTATTCTGATAAAGAATATACTGAAGCCGGAGCCGAAATTGTAAACTCAGCTAATGAGTTATATGGTTCAGTTAAAATAATTTTGAAAGTTCAAGCAGTTACAAATGATGAAATTGAATTTATAAATGCCGATACGGTAATTCTAAGTTATTTGTGGCCGGCACAAAATCCAGAATTACTTAAAAAGCTAGCCGATAAAAAAATTAATGCCATTGCAATGGATGCCATTCCTCGTATTTCGCGAGCTCAAAAAATGGACGTGCTATCATCAATGGCAAATATAGCTGGTTACCGTGCTGTTATTGAAGGAGCCAACCATTTTGGGCGTTTTTTAAACGGACAAATAACAGCTGCGGGTAAAGTTGATCCTGCAAAAATATTGGTTATTGGAGCTGGAGTTGCCGGATTAGCATCTATTGGTGCTGCTAATTCATTGGGTGCAATTGTTCGTGCTTTTGATACTCGTAAAGAGGTTGCCGAGCAAATTAACAGTATGGGTGCCGAATTTTTAACTGTTGAAATTGAAGAAGACGGAGCTACAGATTCAGGTTACTCAAAAGTAATGAGTCAGGCCTTTATTGATGCTGAAATGTTATTGTTTAAAGAACAGGCTAAAGAGGTAGATATTATTATTACAACTGCCCAAATTCCTGGACGTGAAGCTCCCAAGTTGATTCTAGATTATCATGTTGAGGCCATGAAACCAGGTTCGGTAATTATTGATTTAGCTGCATCAAGTGGCGGGAATTGTACCAAGACAAAACCTAATGAAATATACACAACCGATAATGGAGTAACTATTGTTGGTAAGCTAAACCAATTACCAAATCAAGCTAGTCAATTGTATGGTAACAACCTTTGTCATTTATTAGACGATATGGGTAAAGCCGATAATTTTAAAATTGACATGAACGATGATGTGGTTAAACGTGCCATGGTAACATATAATGGAGCTGTTAACTGGCCGCCTGAACCATTGCCTGTTAGCCCTACCAAACCAAAAGTTGAAAAGGAAGTTGTGCAATTCGATAAAGAGGCGCAAGCAAAACAAAAAGCTAAAAAGAAAGCTCGTTCATCAACTATTGGATTAGGTGTGGTTGGCTTATTAATTTTTGGATTAGGGCAAGTAGCACCATCCGATTTTCTTGGTCACTTTACGGTGTTTGTATTAGCAGTATTTGTGGGTTGGCAAATTATTTGGAATGTTAGTCATGCACTGCATACACCACTTATGGCGGTAACAAATGCCATTAGCGGTATTATCATTGTTGGTGGTTTGTTGCAAATGCAAAGCGATATTAGTAATCCAATGACAATACTTGCTTTTGTAGCGGTATTAGTAGCGGGAATAAATATTGTTGGTGGCTTTTTTGTTACTCACAGAATGTTAAAAATGTTTAGAAAATAAGTTTTATGATATCTACAGGAATACAAACAGCCGCATATTTATTTGCGAGCATATTATTTATATTAAGCCTTGGCGGCCTGTCTTCGCAAGAGTCGGCTAAGCGTGGTGTGTTATACGGAATAGTTGGAATGGCTATTGCCATTTTATCAACTGTACTAGGAGCAGGAGTAAACGGACACTCTTATATTATTATAGCCTTAGCTATAGCTTCGGTTATTGGACTAATTGTTGCACGAAAAGTAGAAATGACTAGTATGCCACAGTTGGTTGCCATTCTGCATTCATTTGTAGGATTAGCAGCAGTATTGGTTGGTTTTGGTTCGTATTTGGATGCACATACACAGACTTTAATAGGATCTGAACATACAATTCATTTAGTTGAGGTATTTATAGGAGTGTTTATTGGGGCTATTACTTTTACTGGTTCCATAATTGCTTGGGGTAAGCTCGACGGAAAAATTACAAGTAGGGCATTGGCATATAAAGGACGACATGCTGTTAATATTACTCTAGTAGTTGTTTCTATTGTATTGGGTGTTCGTTTTGCAATGGCGCCAGAAACAAGTGGCTTAATTGATTTACTTATAATGACAGCCATAGCATCATTTATTGGTATTATGTTAGTAATGGCTATTGGTGGTGCAGATATGCCTGTGGTAGTTTCAATGTTAAACTCATATTCTGGTTGGGCAGCAGCCGCAGCCGGTTTTATGTTAGGTAACGACTTGCTAATTGTGACAGGTGCATTGGTGGGTAGCTCAGGAGCTATTCTCTCTATTATTATGTGCGAAGCAATGAACCGCTCATTTATATCTGTAATTTTTGGTGGCTTTGGAAATGCTTCAACAGGCGAGGCAAAAGAAATTGAGGGTGAAGTAACATCGGCAAATCATGTAGAAGTTGCCGAAATGCTTAAAGAGGCACAAACGGTAATAATTGTTCCTGGTTATGGAATGGCTGTAGCAAAAGCACAGTATCCGGTTTTTGAGTTAGTGCAAAAGCTAAAAGCCGATGGTAAAACGGTTCGTTTTGGTATTCACCCAGTGGCAGGTCGTTTACCTGGACATATGAATGTTTTACTTGCCGAGGCTAACGTACCTTACGATATTGTTTTAGAGATGGACGAAATAAACGACGATTTGCCAAAAACTGATATAGTGTTGGTAATTGGCGCTAACGATATTGTGAATCCTGCTGCACTTGAAGATGAGGGAAGTCCAATTTATGGAATGCCAGTAATTGAGGTGTGGAATGCTAAAAAGGTAATTGTAATGAAACGATCAATGGCTGCTGGTTATGCCGGTATTGAAAATCCGTTATTTTATAAAGATAATACCGACATGCTTTATGGCGATGCCAAAATGAGTGTTGATGAATTGAATAAGGCTTTATAGAAAATAGCTTAGAAGTAAAAGACCCATTGGAGTAATTCAATGGGTCTTTTTTTCGAGTAATAAATTTAACAATTACAATCTGTCTGTCTTAATTCATTCATGCTATTTGTTAATTTATTGAATAATCTAAGAAATTCCTCTTGTTCCTGTGAAGTGAAATCTTTTAGAGCATTTTGTAAATAGGAGTTATTTGTGTCGTTTATGGTACAGCACATGTCGGAACCATTTTTGGTAAGATTAAGTAGCGCTTTTCGACGGTTCTCTTTAGGGATAACTCTATCAATTAAGCTAATATTTACTAAACCATCAACCGTTCGACTCACCGTACTTTTGTCTAGCGATAAGTTATCAGCTAGTTCCGAGATAGATATTTGCGAGTTTTTTTCTATTTCTAATAATGTATGGCATTGCGCCAAGCTAACCCCATTACAGCAAGAGGCACTGTTTTGAATGAAAATTTCTTTTTCGAATATTAGTAGAGTCTCTCTAAATTTCTCTATATATTTTGTATTCATATTTCAATGTTTTTAATCTCTTCAGATAGTTTTTTTAAGCTCTCCTTAATTTTATTTTGAAATTTGTATTTTGCTTTTTGAATTTTAATTAACAACATGCAGCACCTTCTCCACAATCGCAATTGGGTTCAGTGCCTTTAACGAATCCCCATATTACTGCGGCAGCACAACCAACGCCTTTTTTAACACTTAGTGCATTTGTAATACAATTAATTTCGCATGCACCACATTCCATGCATTTGTCTTTATCTATAATCTCAACTCTCTTGTCTGCCATTTTAAACACATTGTGGGGGCAAACCTCAATACACATTTTGCATCCAATACATTTCGATGAATCGTATTCTAAAGTAGTAACATTCTTTAAATATTTCTGATTATCCATTTTTCTAAAATTTAGATAAAACGATTAAAACTAGACCCACAAGTGCAAGTAATATTTGCAGGGGAACAAAGTAGCGCATCTCTTTTATAACTCCACTTAATGAAGTGTAGGTACTGGCACCAGTAAAATTCATTCCTAAATACGATGAAATTGCACCTGATAATAATAACCAACCAATAATGTATTTTATAGAATATTCAGGATAGTTCAGGAAAGCTACTAAACCGAACATAGCGAATCCTACTAAAAGACCCTTGGCTCCAAAGTGTCTAAATGGTATCCATGGTAATAGTACGGGAGTTATAAAAGCTCCTGAAAAATATGCAAGCAAGAGTAAAGAAGTAGCAGCAATACCTTCGTGCCATAATGCTGATACTGAATATCCATTAGAATTTAAACCCGATAATAATACAATTGCAACAATAGCATAAAGCAAATAACGCAGTGAATTTGCAACTTCTACAGGCGCAAGAATTAACCGATCTTTAAAGTTGAATTGTACTGCTCGCATTGCATCATCCTTTTTTAGTCCGTTTAAAAGGTAAGTTTTTATATCTTCGGCTCTAACAGGCCCAAACTTTACCGTAAAACCTGTCGCATCTTTTACCTTGTAGCCCGAAACTCCGGGTGCCCCAAGTTGAGGGACTATTACTCGTTTATGAGAAATGTGGGTTTGTAAACCAGAATCATTAATTTGCTTTATTAGCTCATTGGTGCCAAAGGTTCCTTTTCCGGCAGCACACCAAACGTTAATTCCAAAGGTTTGCAAAACAAGAATCCAGGCATTTGTACCATGCAAGCTTCTTCTTACAATATCAAAGCTTAGTTTATAATTTGAAGTAACAATAACTTCACTCTCTTTATCAGGATTCCCAAGTTTATATAAACCTGGGTCAATCCGATATTTATTCCTAGCTATTGATAGTCTAACTTTTAAAGCTCCAAGGTAGTCTGCTTTAGTCCATTCAGAATTAACCTTTGGCTGCGTAACAATTGAGATATTAGTAAAATCCATATAGTTGCAATTTAAAACAGTTTCAATGTACAACAATTGTTTTACAAAACTAAAAGAATGATGTTATTTAGTATTTTTTTATAAATTAAATAAATCTCAATAATTGCATTTTAGGCATGCTCTACTTTTCAAATCAACTTTATATTTTAAAATGCTAAAACCTTTACAATTCAACATTCCTAGGGCGTAACCCTAGGCTATTGGCTTTCGCCCTTGTCTGACGCTAGGCTTGCACTTAGGAGTTATTTTGTTCTCAAATAGAAATCTGATGAACATACTCTATTTAAAGTAATTAACTAAAGTTTGCGAATTAAATATTTACAGAATAATCTTTACTTCAGAGGCTTTAAATGACACCCAAGCATTTTCTCTGGCTTTAAAGTTGTATTTTTCTTTCGATTCTTTAGTTATTAATACAGCAAGCGGAATACCAATATCTACAATTAATTCAAATCCAAATGGAATTTCAATAACTTTAGTTATTTTCCCTTGAAACGAATTTGTTGCGCTCGATTCAATTTTGTTTGGCGAAATAATAATGTGCTTACTTTCAATTAAAATTTTTGCTTTTTCAATAGGCTTTGTTTGTACCGGTATTTGAAAAGTAACTTTATTATTAAGCTTTGCTTGATTGCGATTTATTATTTCTGCTTCAAAAAAGTTCTTTACACCTGTAAATCTTGCTACAAACTCATTTTTCGGATTCTGAAAAACCTCATGAATTTCACCCGATTGTACAATTTCACCATTGTGCATTACAGCCACATTATTGGCAAGCGCAATTGCCTCTTCGTAGTCGTGGGTTACATGAATAATGGTAATACCTCTTTTATTTATAGCGCGTAATAGCTCTCTTAGTTCTTCTTTTAATTGTATGTCAAGCGACGATAAAGGCTCATCGAGCAATAAGCAATCGGGATTATTGGCAAGTGTTCGGGCCAATGCTACTCTTTGTTTTTCGCCACCCGATAATTTTGAAGGATACCTATTAAGCAGATGTTCTACATTTGATTCTTTGGCAAACCTCAACACTTTTTCGCTAATTATTTGTTTAGATTCGTGTTTTGCTTTTAGAGAATAAGCAATGTTGTTGCGTACGGTTAAATGAGGAAAAATTGCAAAGTCTTGAAAAACTAAGCCTACTTTTCTGTCTTGAATTTTCTTTTTAGTTAAGTCTATATCATCTAAAAATATTGCACCCGAATCAGGTTGAACTAGTCCAGCTATCATTTCCAGTACCAATGATTTTCCAGCACCCGATTTTCCGAGAATTACAAAATAGTCGCCTTTCGTAATATCCAGAGATAAGTTCCTAATATTAAAATCTTTAAACTTTTTGTTTAATTTATTAATCTTTAGCATCATGCTTGTTTTTAATAATTAATCGTAGTCCAATAAAGAACACAAGGCATACTGCTATAAATATTACCGATACAGGTCTTGCGTATTTTAAACCGAAGGATCCGAAACGTTCGAAAATTAATACAGGTGTAATCATTGGGTGGTAAGCTACAATAATAACTGCGCCAAATTCGCTCATTCCGCGAGCAAACATCATAATTAAACCCGAAATTATACTACGAGAGGCGAGGGGCAGTGATATTGTGAAAAACACTCTTGCTGATGAGGCACTAAGATTTAAGGCTGCTTTTTCAAGTCGTTCGGGAACAGCTTCAAAACCATCGCGAGCAGCATTTATTAAAAATGGAACACTAACATAAGCCATTGCAAGTCCAATTCCAATGGGATGTCCAACAAAATCAAGCCCAAAAGTAGAAGCGATGCCGCCAATGGTTGAGTCTCGGGAAATAAACCCTAAAACAGCTATACCAGCTGCCGAGTGTGGAATAACTATGGGTAGATCTATTAACCCAGTAAAAAGCTTTTTTAATGGGAAATTGTAGCGAGCAAAAACATAAGCCAAAGGAATTGAGCCTAGTGCAAAAAATAAAGTGGTTAAAAATGCAACTCGCAGTGTTAACCATATACTATTTAATACCTCTTTGTCGGTTGCGGTTTCAAATAACGAGGTGCTCGAAGTTGCCATAGTCATACTTATGAGCGGAGCAATAATAAAAAGTAATATTACTCCACCCAGAAATATAAATATTAATTTAGAAAAGCTAATTCTCTTCACTTTTATTGTTTAAATAATGTTGGTTTTATGGTTAGCATAACAAAACCCCAGGTTGTAAATAGTTCTCTGTCGCCCCCTTTAATTATTTCCAACGATTCGGTTCCAAGCATACTTGCTAAGCCTAAATCGAGCTGAACCGTTTTGCTAAATTTTATTTTTGCACTTAAATCAATTTCATTCCCCAATGCTTTGTCAATGGTGTTATCATTGTTATCAACATAGTTATTATGTAATCTGAAATTGTGAAATTGTCCCACTAGAGAAATTTTATCTGTTGCGTTAAATTTAGCTTTTAAATAAATATCTACTAAACCGGCATTACCAGTTGTAACAGGGGTGCTAAAGTAATCAATTAGTCCGTTAAATTTATGGCGTGCACCATACATAATATCGAACGAATTATTTGTGGTATTTGTTATATCGGTAGCATCGGTACCCGACATTAACTCAAAACCCACAATTGCTGTTAGCTTGTTAACTATTTTATAGCTAATATCAGTATTAAGATAGAAGGCTGAAACATCGCTTCCGCTTTGCAATTTGCCATTTTGGTAATAGGCTCTAAGGTCAATTCCCAATTTGCTTGTTTTATATTGTATTGTTGGTCCAATAGTATTTCTCAAATAATCAATATAAGTAGTATCGTTCTTTTGTCGAACATCGGCAATGTTTAAAACTGAAATAGTAAGATTATCAAATTTTCTCGATACCCAAATGGTATTCATGAATTTATAAAAAGAGAGACCTGCAAAATAGTCAGTTCCAAATATTTGTCCGTCCTGATTGTACGCTAAAGCGGTTTCAAACTCCCAATTATTAATATGATAACCCAGTTTTATGGCATCGTGTGTAAAGCCTATTTGGTTCCAATTTGCTTGGGTTAATACACGCCCATTGTCATAGGCTATTTCTTGTCGTCCTACTATAATGAAAGTTTCTTTATTAAAGTTGAATTTCGCCCACCCTTCGTGCAAACCAATTAAGCCAGATTGTGTTTTTTTTGGGGCAATATCTCCCCAAACATGTACATCCTGAAAAGATATTTTCATTACAAGATTATCTTTTTTATAAGCAAAGCGCAATCGTGTTCTTTGGCTAATAAAATTAGCCGATGTGGTGCTTGAATCTCTTAATTGTTTATAGCCATTTCGGTGTTCGAAGCGTGGACGAATTTGCCCATCAATTTCGAATTGTGCTTTAGCTGATTGAAAAAGCAAAGTAAATAGTATAATTGCTAAAATATGTTTCATTTATGTATTATTTAATCTCTTTGTGTATAACTCCCAGAGGCTTGCCTCGTTTATTTTTTTTGTTTTGAATTTTGAAACCCGCCTGACTTATTCGGGCAGGTTTGATTTTTTTGAATTTTAATGCCTTGTGGACTTGGCTCAAGGATATTTACTTATTCTTAATAGTCAATTACTTATTGTACATTACTAATTACTCTTCGCAAATTGTTTTAATTCTTCAGGAATATTTGAGAAAGTTGAACTAACTGAAGGAATCATTGATGGTTGACCATTTTTTTCCATTATAGCCATTCCGTTTTCTTTTGAGAGCATGAACTTTGCAAATTCGATGGCAGCTGTAGGATTTGGTGCTTGGTTAAGCACAGTAAATCCATAAACCATAGGCTCGCCAATTTTTGTAGTTTTCTCACCTGGTTTTTTGCCGTTAATTTCAACCGCCGAAGTTCTGTAAAATTCAGCATACTCAGTTTTCTTTAAGTTAACCTCATTGGGTAGTTCTAAATAACTTAAGCCATGTTGTTGTGCAACCGATCGGTATAAGAAAATATAGTCAATGGTGCTTGTTTCAAGTAAGGCTAATAAATCTGTTTCTTTGGGACGAACATATTTAGCATCTTTCGTAATCATTTTTTTACTAAAGTCTTTTATATTATAATGTGCTTCAGTCAACTGACTAACTAAAATAGCCCTATATCCACAAGGATCAGAGTTTGGATCAGATCTACCATAAATAACATCCTCTTTCATTAATATTTCATGCCAATTATCTGAGGTAATTTCATTGCTGTATTTCGATGCTTCGTGATAAACGATACACATTTCATTACTGGCAAATTTTATATTCCATTTTGTGTATTCAGGAATAAGCATATCATCAATAACAGTATAATCGGCACTTGCCATTATATCGCAAGGCTTGTTAAGATCAGTAATTTTTCGAGCACATTTCACACTGCCTGATGATTCTAGTAAGAAATTAACTTGCGGATGAAGCTTGTTAAATTCAGCAACAGCTTGTTTAAAAGGCACAGCTAAACTACCCGCATGAAAAATTATTAAATCTCCATTTAACTCATTTGTTGAACTTGATTTTTTATTAGTATTGGAGCAGCCAATTAGTAATAGTACAAGTGTGGTAAAAAACAGTAATTTAGTTGTCATAATAGTTTCCTTTAATATAATACGATTGGTTTAGAAATGCAAATTGCAAATAATTGCAATTCGGTAGCAAAAGTAATTTTTTGAATGGATTTTTCAATATAGAAAGAAGTGTTTTATAATACCTTAATACGCAATACCTGCCTGAATAATTCAGGATGTTATGCCTCTTTTTTACGGTGCTGAAGTGCGACGATGTTGTAAATGAGGGTTTTAATAAATTTTAGCATTTTATTAATCAGTGATGTCGCGCCGCGACTATTGCCTAGTTTTAAGAGTGCTACACATTTTATTTGCGGATATGAGGATGTATTACCTTGATTTCGCAACCGCTAATGTTAAATGGTTGATAGTCACGGCGTGAATGCTTTTTTTTAAGTACTTGTTTTATTCATAAAGTGTTATGGAATGCAGTTTTGCAAACTCCGTTGTCAATTAAAACAGGAATATATGCAGTTAATTTATAACTGATCTTCTGTTAATTCATAATTGCTTTCGCCTGCGCTGATACTTATTCTATTTTTATTTAAGTTACATCCTAATAAATAATAATTTCCATTTTCTTTTTGTTTCATCACAGAAAACACGCTATATAAATCTCCAGACCCCACCATTTCAACATCTTCCCTATAATCATTTTTTATCCATCCATCAGAAATAAGTTGATTAAACTGATTGGCAAACCATTCTTTTAGCATTTTCTGACTAGCCTCGTCATTGTTATCAATTGTGTAGATGATACTATATCCTGTATTTTCCAAATATCTATTTGACATTGCAGGTTTTATTTGCTTGTATGCAAGTCCCTCTGGCAACATAAATTCAAATGAGTTTAGGTTTTTCGTCATTCCCTCTTTTGTACTGAAAGCGGAGTTGTCCTTTGTTCTATTTGATTGATCAGAATTTTGTTTTTTTTCTGTGTTTCCGCCACATGACCACACTAAAACTGATAATACTACTACGCTTACTAATAATGTTACTTTTTTCATCATTAAATCTGTTTTTATGTTTATAATAAATATCTCTGACTAATTGCTTGTATAAATGTACTATTTTTTAATAAAACTATCAAACAATCAGCTTGTTTGATAGCAATTGTATTTCTGAAAACTAATTGCCAAAACCTTATTATAAATACATTGATAAGCCCACAATAATCTGACACACAACCAAAGGTTTATCAAAAAGTTTGTGATACAACCTTATTTTGTATTGTCGTGTAATTAGTATCTCCCTCCTTAAAAAAATGTTTTAGCATTTCATGGATAACTTAACTACCAACTGGACAGGAAAGCAATTATAAGTGCACAATTTGTAACATTGCATCATAAAGCATAAGGGTTTCAGAAGTTTACTGTGAGTTTTTTGTAAGAAATATGCTCAGCCAAATCTCCGATTTAACTCCTAAATAAAAAAAGCTAAATTTGTGTCTAATCGCATATTTGGCTCACAGCTATTTTGATAGGTAAACTTTTCAAAATCCCTTACAGCTCCATATGCGTAGCCGTGAATTGCAACATGTTAAATATGATGTATTGGTGGTTTTGTTATTCTGATATCGTAGAATTGTTATTAAGCGTATTTTACAATTATTAAAAAAAACTGTAAATATTCATAACTCTTTTAGAAGCTGTTTAAGTTTTATTTTATGAATATATTATGATGCATTTTTAAGAAATATTAAGGCGTTTTTGAGGGACATAGCAGCGTTACGTGCTGAAAAAACAACGAAAATATTTCAAAAAAGGCGCATAATAGAACTTTTGGATAAAATTTAAACAGCTTCTTATAGTAAAATAAGCTAATTTTATGGCAAAATAGTAAATTACTACAATATGCTTTGTTATATAGAATGGGATATAAGCCCAATTATTTTTTCACTAGGTAAATTTAGTTTTCGTTGGTATTCATTAATGATATCAGGTGGTTTTCTTTTAGGATACTTTATTATAAAAAAGATGTTTGAAAAAGAAAATATTCCAGAAAAAGACTTTACCAAGTTTGTTCAATATCTTTTTTTTAGTACCATAATTGGCTTACGATTAGGACATTGTTTTTTTTACGACCCAATACATTACTTAACGCATCCTTTAGAAATATTGAAAGTGTGGGAGGGAGGACTTGCTAGTCATGGTGCAGCAACTGGTATTTTAATAGGTATGTTTTTATATGTACGAAAATATAAGAAATCATTTATTTGGTTGCTCGATCGTATAATAATTATTGTATGTATTATTGGGGCAATGGTTCGAATAGGTAACCTTATGAACTCTGAAATAATTGGTTCGCCAACTGATAGTAAAAAGGCATTTTTATTTGTAAACCCTGTTAATAAATACGTGGTAAGGAAACAAGCCGATGTATTTACTGATTCAAGAGTTTCTCAATTAAATAAAGATACGGTTGTAGATGGAATTACTTATACAAAACTTAAGTTGGAAATAGATTTTTTTAACAAGTATGAGAATAAGGATGTTCAAGACTACTTAATGAAGTCTATACCAAGCTTGCTAAAGCAAAAGAAAAGCATGAAATCAAATTTAAAACTATTTTCAAAGCCTGAAATTAGTTTTGAGAAAAATAAAGCTAGCAAAACAGCTGTTTTAAATATTTGGGCTATTCCGCGTTTTCCATCACAACTTTTTGAATCTCTGTTTTATGCTATGCTTTTTGTTATATATTTTACCTTATATAGGCGTAAAAAAGGAAAATTAATTGGAGGAGTATTCTTTAGTTCCTTTATGATTGCTCTTTTTGTATTTCGCTTTATTATTGAATTTATTAAAAAAGAACAAGTCGATTTTGAAAGTGCTATGCTATTTAATATGGGGCAATTGTTAAGTCTGCCGTTTATTATAGCAGGTATTTTACTTTTAATTTATTCATTAAAACAGAATAAGGAGTTAACGTTTTATAAAAATATTAAAAAGTAAAGCAGCTTTTTCACGATTTTTGCATCTAAAAAGAACTAAAAACTATAAAATTTATACAGATCAAACCCTGCCTGAAAAAGTGGGCAGGCTATGCGAGGGAGGCATATATTTATAGTCAATCTTGCGCAAAATGATATGATTGAAAGTGTAACACATAACTAATTTTTAAACGAATGAAAAAGACAGGATTTTTTTTATTACTAAGCATATTTGCATTGTTAAGCAAGGCTCAAGCAAATCAAAGTGTATGTCTAAAAGCAATTCAGGCAAGTGTTCAAACGGCAGTAAATTTCTCACTAATTGGTGTTAATTATTTAAACGGGGCTATTTGTGATCAAGCTTATCCTGATACTTTGGCTGCCAAATCAGAACCTAGCCCAGCTGAGTCTTTAGCCGTTGACAACCCAAAAGGAATTAATGATTTACTAAAAATTGCAAAAAAAGGAAAGTCTGTTTTTGTAATTGCCGAAGATAAGGGTGTTTATGCACATGCCACTAAAAATATTGGCTATTGGAATTATTGGAAAATATGTGATTCTAAAGAGAAGGCTGATTTTATTTTGGAAATTAAATTCCGATATGGTAACATGGGAAAATCGTTTGCCTACGCCTTATTTATTGATGTTAATACAGGTAAAGAAATATTTAGTACACGAGAAACGAATAATTTTGGGGTAGCTGACTTTAATTGGAAACGTGCTGCTGTAAATAATTTACTCGATAATATAGTAAAACCACATTTTGACTTAAACGACGAGTAAATAAGGTCAACGATAAAGTATAAACAAACGGTACTTAATTATTGTTATGTAACTATCTAATTATAAATTTAAATCAGTTGGTTATGAAAAAAAATATGGGAGCAGTAGATAAGTTAGTGCGGTTAGTTGTAGCATTACTAATAATTATAGCCTATTATCAAGAAATTGTAACAGGGGTATTAGCTATAGTATTTTTAATTGTAAGTGGTATTTTTGTATTAACTAGTTTAGTTAGTATATGCCCACTTTATTCTATTTTTGGTATTAAAACATGCCCTTTAGAAAAGAAGAAATAATAATCTCTCAAAATTGTTAATTATATATCTAGGCGTGCAAAGTATTAAAATAACCTTTGCACGTTTTAGTATTGACTCTTTTTTTAATCTTACCTCAGTTTATTTCAATTCATTAAAATTGGCTGGTAAATATTTCATCTTAGCGTAGGTATTTAGTTTACGAATATTGCGATTCATTGCTATTGGTATCCGTTATATTTCTAAGATGCAGCAAATAGCAGTTTAAAAAGTACATAAAAGCTAAATATTTTTGTAAATCGTAAAATTAATATACTTTTGCATTCAATTAATTAGATAATTTTTCCTTGAATAGTTTAGATTGTCTTTAAAGAATTTAATTTATATGAAATTATATATAGGCAACTTAGACGAAAAAATACAATCAAATCACTTACGCGAGGCATTTGCTGAATATGGCAAAGTAGATTCAGCAAAGGTTATTGTTGATAAAAAAACAGGTAAATCAAGAGGTTTTGGTTTTGTTGAAATGCCAAACGATGAAGAGGGAAAAGGAGTTATTGATAAGGTAAATGGCGGTACTTGGGAAGGTAAAGTATTGAATATTAGAGAAGCTTATTAAAAGGTTATTTATTTTTATTTTTATTATATGAACATTTATGTAGGAAATTTACACTACGGTGTAGATGAAGAAGATTTAAGAGGAATCTTCGAAGAATACGGTGAAGTTAGCTCAGTAAAAATTATTATTGACAAATTCACAGGAAAAAGCAAAGGATTCGGTTTTGTAGAATTAACCGATAACGAAGCTGGAACAAAGGCTATTGAGGCATTGAATGATGCTGAACTTGAAGGAAGAAACATGAAGGTTAATGAAGCTCGTGAAAAAACCGACAATAGAGATAACCGTAGATTTGATAATTAAATAATAGTTGAAGATATGAAAGGTACAGTAAAATGGTATAATGAAACTAAAGGATTTGGTTTTATTAAAACAGATGGTGAAAAAGATGTTTTTGTTCACCGTTCAGGATTAAAATCAGCTTTTGGTGGTCTTGAAGAAGATCAAGAAGTTGAATTTGATATTGAAGAAGGTCAAAAAGGACAGGTAGCAGTAAACGTTGAGGCTGTTTAATATATCAAACGATATTATAAATGAAAAGGCAAGCTCTTAATGAGTTTGCCTTTTTTTATTTTAGGGTTTTTTCATAAATAATTTTCGATTTTCAAAATTATCTTTTGCACATATATAAAATTTAGAACACTGTCATACTTCTGACAATGTTGTTGTTTATCTAGCAAATAAGAAAACTCTTTTTGGTGGGTGTTTGGTAAAAAGTAAATCTTCGGAAAGTTTAGGCTCTATTAGTGAAGCCTATATTGAGAATTGGGATAAAACTATTGAGAATATAAGAACAGCTTAGCCTGAAATTAATTTTATTATTCCCGGACATGGCGAATTTGGTAATTTTTCATTACTACAGCATACCATTGAGTTAGTAAAACAACATAGAGCAATAGAATCTAATTAAAAAAGCTCTAGATATTATACCCAGAGCTTCCATAAAATATTTATTTTCTTTAATCCTTGATTTCAGTAAAAACAAACTCTAAATTCTCCTTAGCAATATTAAGGGCTTTAATCGATTTTTGAGTATTATTAACCGCCGATGGAGATTTGGTTTTTGGTTTAATATTCTTTGCTTTATCAAGCATGTCGTCGGTTTTTGTTAGTAAAGTAGTTACATCTTCTTTAAGTTTTTTTGCTTCTGTAACATCACTAGCCGACAGTTTCTCATCTTTTTTTAGCACTTTCTTGTAATGCTCCGATTTTTCATAAATATTAAACGATGAGTTCTTAAAATCGTTAAATTCTTTAACTTTAATGTCTTTAGGAGCTTCTAAAGCCTCTTTTTCGTCACCTGCTTTTCCTTTGGCACTTTCCTGAGCCATTAGGGTTGTTGAAATAAACCCGACCATTAATATAAATAGTAATTTTTTCATTTTAAAATAGTTTAATATTAAGTTATTAATTACAAGTTATATTATCTACTCTGTATTAATCTCTCTATGTTAAAAAATGGCTTATCTGTGTGATTACTTAAGGTTTATGAGTGTAAGTTGCAACGAAATTTTGATTCGTCCAAAATTCTATTTATTCGATTAAATATTCCTAGGATCAGGTATTTGAGGCAGGCGTTTCATCTTCTCGACTTCGATGCTGGGATGCCCGAATTCTT
>JAUXEM010000142.1 GCA_030620515.1 Salinivirgaceae bacterium | reverse complement strand
GCTGCACCTCCAGCTGGGTTCCCCCCTATAATTACAATATCGTATTTCATTCTCAATTTTTATTATACAATCTTATTTCTGTTTAAAATATTTATCTCCTTCAAAAACTAATATTTTGCGTTCTAAATTTTTAGCAATTATTTGATAATATTCTTCCATAATACTATTTTCTGAATCAAGCAGTTTTCCTTCGGCATACAAACTTGCATATTCTTTATTAAATGGAATTTCACCTAATAATTCAATACTATTTTGCTTTAAATATTTGTATACATCATCGGTTCCTAGTCCGGCTTTATTTACAATTACTCCAAAAGGCTTTTTTATTTCAGCCAATAGTTCAACGGTTAGCTTTAAATCATGCAAACCAAATGGCGTGGGTTCTGTAACCAATATCACATAATCTGCATCAGCAACTGTCTCTACAACTGGACAACTGGTACCTGGAGGCGCATCATAAATAATTAAATCAGTAGTATCAGAAGTGTTTTTCTTAAGCTCTTTAATTAACAAGGTTTGCATTGCCGAGCCAATTTTTAACCTTCCTTCAGCAATCTGTTCGGTCTTATCAGGTTTAAAGTAATTTATTTCTCCAATAGATAATGGATGTTCAGTAATTGCATCAAATTCACAGGCTACCAAGCATGCCCCACATGAATGGCACAAATCAGTATTAACTTTAGCATATTTTGCGTTTGTTATTATTGATATTGCATTAAACTCACAATAATCGACACATTTTTTACAAAAAATACATTTTTTATCGTCTATAAAAGGTACAATCTGATTTACTGCTTCAGTTCTGCTTAATGATAAATTTGGAAAAAAAAGTTTGCAATTTGGCTCCTCAACATCACAGTCTACCAGTTTTATTGAATCACAAATATTATCTTTCATATATTGATAAAGGTTTACCGAAACAGTTGTTTTTCCAGTCCCCCCTTTTCCACTTGCTATGGCTATTTTAAACGACATATTATTTTGTTTGTTAATTTACTTTGTCTTTTTGTTCAGCATTAAATCATGTTTACTTTTTAATGAAGTTTAGAAACTGTTTAAATTTCATTCCTGCCTAATCGGTCATAGCTGTCAAGCTAAGAAATAAATATTATAGCTCACGCCCTTACAAGGCTTGTGTTACCTACAATAAATTTACCAAGGGCTATTGCCCTTGGCTGTTTGCTTATAGCCCTGCCTTCAGACAGGATTTCAGGCTAAAAAAGACTGAAAGCCTTAAAGCAATAGCCCAGTGCAGCGCACAGGGTAATTTAAGAGTCTTAATAACAGCCCTGTAAGGGCGTAAGCCTTTTGTTAGCTTGACAGCTATGTCCTAATCGGTAGATAGGCTTTAGTTCTATTATGAGTTTTTTTTGAAATTTCATTGTAATTTTTACCACTTGTAAATATATTTCCGAAGTAAGTTTGGAACAAGTAATGCATCTCAAAAACGCCTTGATATTTAAAACAGTATCATAATCTATTCTTAAAACAAAACTTAAACAGTTTCTTAGTTAAGAGAAAACAATAATGACATTTTCAATGACTACCTAATGATTTTTTTAAAACCTATTCACAGATATTTTTGAATTTAGTGGTCGCAGTAATTTGCTTTAAGACTTAACTTATCGCTTAAAAAACTGGTTACCAAATCTTTGGCAGATTGTTGCTCTGCGCCTACAAATACATTTACTTTATTATTATTAAATATTTGAATGGCATGTTGTCCCATTCCACCTGCAATTACATCAGTCGCACCTTGTTCTGCTACCCATTTTGGAAGAATTCCTGGTTCGTGGGGTGGAGGAGGTAACTTGCTTTCAGAAATAATTGTATTATTTTCTATTTCCATAAATACAAAGTATTTACAATGTCCAAAATGGGCATCTAATATTCCATTTTCATTTACCGGTACTGCAATTTTCTTATTCATATTATTGTTTATTTTAATTTATTTAATCTCTTTGGTTATAAGCAGTCTGCCAAAGTTGAATGTAGGGCAGGCTGCCTTATTTAGGTTTGTCTTTAGTCAGGTTTATTTTTTGTTTTTTTTTAATCCCTAGTAGGCTTGCCACAAGAATATTTATTTAATGTTCAATTATTCTAATTAGGTTATTACATTATATAAATCGCATATAATTAATTACATGCGATTTATAACATAAGTACTTCATTAAGCCTGTCCTCTCCCCATTCTTCGTCCCATACCATTGCCATTACCCAATCCTCGTTGGTGAGTAGAGCCATTTCCTCGTCCCATACCTTTTCCACCAAGCCTTGTTGATTTAGTTACTAAATCGTTGGTGTCATTGGTTTGAGTTTTAGAACCGCAAGTGCCTAAACCTCTACCAGTTCCCAATCCATTTCCTTCGGGTCCTGTTTTGTCAAATCGTGGCATAATAACCTCCTTTTTTTAATTAGATTGTTCTAACTTGTCAATTATATTCTGAATTTTTTGGTTATCATCCTTATCAATAACCATTTGTATATTAAATTTTTCAAGCACTTCTAGTGCTTTGGGTCCAAAGTGACCTGATATAATTATCTTAACTCCTAATTCAATCATTTTCTCCGAAGCTTTAGTACCGGCGCCTCCTTGTGCATCTTTATGTTCGTTTTGAATGAAGGTTATCTTTTTTGTTTCTTCATTTACTAAGCAGAAATATGCCGCGCGTCCAAATCTTAAATCAAATTTCGAATTAACATTGTCTCCTGTCGATGTTATTACCTTAATCATATTATTCTAGTTTTATTTTTTAGTATTTCTATATTTTTTGTTTTACATAGCGGACAATTTATAATATTATTGGGAATATTAAATTTAACATTGCAAGCTGAGTAGATAAACCAATCACTATTATCCCATGAGTTGCTATATACTGATAAAATAGGACGGTTTTCAACTAGTGCTTTCGCTATTTTTCTTCGTGCATTTTCATATATTCTTGAAAATGTAGCCCTAGAGATACCCATTAATTCTGAAGCCTCTTTATGATATAAAAATCTATAGTCGGCTAATTTTAATGTCTCATACTCTTCATAAAATAAATGCACCTCTTTTTTATTTTTTATAGAGCCATAAGGTCTATAACCTCTAAATCTTGGCGGAGAATCTATTCTACGAAGTCGTATATTTTGTGCCATTAGAATAATTTGTTAATGAGAATATTCTCACTACAAAGATAATGAGAATATTCTCGTTAACAAATTATTTGGAATTATTTTCTAATGATTATATTCCTTTCAAACATTTGAGAATTTTTTACAATAAATACTAATACCAATGTATTAGCTATTATCCGCAAGTAGTTATTCAACTTCTTGATAGTGAGGGCTTAACTTGCAATTTTTAAGTGAAACAGTCTTGTTGCAAGTCATAGGTAATCAACTAGTTACATCCTCAGTCGTGTATTTGAGGTGTTAGCTAAACAATTTCATTTTTATAATGTTATATCTTAGGTAAGAATAATTCTTATATAATAATTTATCTATGAAATTATCGAAGGAGACTATTAAAAATTTACTGGCTGAAAAGGGATTAAGGATTACTCCTCAGCGAATGAATATTCTTGAAGCTATATACACTTTAAATAACCATCCAACAGCTGAAAATATTATTGAATTTATTCACGAAATGCATCCAAACATTGCAACTGGTACTGTTTATAAGGTATTGGAAACTTTTGTGGAAAATAAGTTAATAAAAAAAGTTAAAACAGACCGAGACTTTATGAGGTATGATGGACTACTTGAAAAGCACCATCATTTATATTGCTCTGAAAGTGACACTATTAAAGATTATGTTGACGATGAGTTGGATAATATTTTAAAGGATTATTTTAGGAAAAATCATCTTTCTGGATTTCAGATTGAAGATGTTACTCTACAAATAAGAGGAACATTTGATAAATAGTAAATAATTAACTTTTTTAATATATAATTATGGAAGAAAATCAAGAACAACAAGTAATTAACATGCCTAGAATAGGTGATGCAGCACCTGAATTTAAGGCCGTAACAACACAAGGTGACATAAACTTTCCTGCAGACTATAAAGGTGATTGGGTTATTCTTTTTAGTCACCCTGCAGATTTTACCCCTGTTTGTACTTCTGAGTTCATGACTTTTGCAACTATGGAGGATAAATTCACAGAAGCAAATTGTAAACTTGTAGGTTTGTCAATTGATGGTTTGTATAGTCATATTGCTTGGCTGCGTACCATTAAAGAAAAGATTGAGTACAAAGGAATGAAAGATGTTGAAGTTAACTTTCCATTAATTGAGGACATTAAAATGGATGTTGCCAGAAAATATGGAATGATTCAACCAAATGAAGACACTACAAAAGCTGTTAGGGCAGTGTTTTTTATTGACCCTAATGGAATAATCCGTGCTATTATTTATTATCCGTTAAGTTTAGGCAGAAATTTTGACGAATTATACAGAGTTATCATAGCCCTACAGGCAGCTGATGAATTTGGCGTAGCTACTCCGGCAGACTGGCGCCCGGGCGATGATGTTATTATTGGACCTGCTGGTTCATGTGGTGATGCTAAAGGACGAATGGAAGACAGTGAAATTGATTGTAAAGATTGGTTCTTTTGTACTAAAAAACTTGATAAAGAGACTGTACTAAAAAGGGTATTAAATAAAAAATAGTATAGTTAAGTGTAAAACTAGTTTTATAAATTTGTTTTAAACGTGTGTAAAGCAATGTAATTCAGCGTATATTAAAGTATTATGAATTTTCTTAGTGGACTATAATTAGACTATTTTTCAAGTCCACTGGAAATCCACTAAAAAGGAATCACTTTAATAATTTTTGTAGCATACAAAAAATCAATGTAAGTTTTGACTTACAGTGATTTGCTTTGTTTTGCATTACTGCTGATAAAAAGGGAGTACCTTCTATCTCTTAATGTCAATAATAGTCATAGTATTAGTCTGTCGTATTAAATTGTTATCCAACAAACATAGCGACTTTTAGCCTACATTTATTGGCATATGTCCAAAATGAAAAAAACCTACAAACTATTCGTTTGTAGGTTTTATACTTTTTTGTTGGCGGAGAAAGAGGGATTCGAACCCCCGGTACGTTGCCGTACAATGGTTTTCAAGACCACCGCATTCGACCACTCTGCCATTTCTCCGAGGGCTCAAAAGTAGATAAAAATTTATTATCTGCAATAGGGCTTAATAAAAAAATATAAAATATTTTCGGAATGATTTGTAACCCTCCTTTATTCAGTATATTAGGGTTTGAATTATTTTTTATTTTTTTTTGGTATGCTATATTTATAATTCTGTTAACATATCTAATCTTTATTTGCAATACGTTGTTTATTGCATTACTTGCACCTTAAATCCGCAAGTTGCAGTGCGACTGTGTTGAAAATGAGGGTTTTAATAAGATTTACTATCCTTTAAATTAGAGAAGTTGCACCTTGACTATTGCTTAGTTTACAGAATGTTACATAATTTACTTGCGGACATGAGGTTGTATTAAAAGGTATATATTTAGTGTTGTAAAATTTGCTTAAGTTACTAAATGCTTTATATTTGCATAAGACAGATAATTTTTTAATTAAAATTAACCCAAAATTTACAGATATGAATAAAGCAGAATTAATTGATGAAATGGCAACAAAATCAGGTTTAACAAAAGCTGACTCAAAAAAAGCCCTAGATGCATTTGTAGAAGTAACTTCTAAAGCGCTTAAATCCAACGAGCGTATTGCATTAGTCGGTTTTGGTTCCTTTTCTATTTCTGATAGAAAAGCTAGAATTGGTCGTAATCCGCAAACGGGTAAAGAAATTCAAATTAAAGCTAAAAAAGTTGTTAAATTCAAAGCTGGTAGTGACTTAACTGGTCAACTACAGTAGAAAGAAATTTTTAAGAAAAAGGGGGCATTTTATTATGCTCCCTTTTTTTTGTTTATTATTAGAACTCAATTAATTTATGATATTACTACGAATTTAGTGGGAAGACTATTTTAAATTAATTATAGAATGAACTAATGCAGTAATGATGTGAAAAATAATAATACAGAAATATAATAATAGAAATGGATTGTATCATTATGTCATTCTAGTATTAGATATTTATCAATAATAATTATTTCACATATGTATATATTACCCACTAAATTTGCAGTAACCTAATTTATAATGAACCCTAAAAAGCAATTAATTAGTCATCTTGAAGCTTTAATTACATCTGAAAGATTAGCTGCATTTAACAAAGTGCTCGATGATAGAACACGATACATAACAGTGGTACTAGAGGATGTTTTTCAACCACATAATGCAAGTGCTGTTGTACGATCTTGTGATTGCTTTGGAATACAAGACATGCATGTGATTGAAAACTTTAATGATTATAATATAAATAATGAAATTGCATTGGGTTCTTATAAATGGGTAAATATTAATAAATACAAAAAAGAGGAAAATAGTACTCTAAGTACTATAAATGCATTAAAGCAAAAGGGGTATCGAATTGTTGCTACTACACCTCATACTAATGATGTGTCGTTACCTGATTTTAATTTATTGAAAGGAAAAGTTGCACTCATGTTTGGTACTGAACTTAAAGGATTGTCGAAAGTTGCGATGGACAATGCCGATGAATTTTTAAAGATACCTATGTATGGTTTTACTGAGAGTTTTAATATTTCGGTAAGCGCAGCTGTTATCCTTAACCAATTAACTAGCGAACTGCGTAAATTACCCATAGATTGGAGACTTTCGGATACTGAAAAAGATTCCATGAAAATAAATTGGCTTCAGAATACAATAAAAAGAGCACAGTTTGTTATTGATGATTTTTGTGTCAAAAGAGATTTGGATCCAAATGCTATTATCTCAGAATAACAATCTTTTGAGTGCTTATCTTTGAATTTTCCTTTACTTGAATATAGTATATCCCATTTTCATATGAGCTTATGTCTTGTTGGTAATTGTTGCCATTAATACTCTTGTTTACTAATATTTTCCCATCATTATTGTAAATGATTATTTGCGGTTGCTTAGTAGGTGCATGAAAGCTAATATTAATAATATTATTGGCAGGATTCGGGTAGCAAGTGAATACTTTTTCAATGATACTTTTGTAACTGATATTTGTTTCTAAATAAACCTCTTTAGCTAATCGGGCTTTTTCTAATAGTTCGTAATATGAATCGGCAATAATTACACAAAAAGTAAATTCAAGTTTTTTACTTGCTTGCATGTTGAATTGTAATGTGCTAATCATTGAAGCTACATTAATAGTGTCAACAGTATTTCCATCGTTATATCGAGGATTATTCATAGCAAACCATTTCTGATAGTCCGTAAATTCAGTAGTAATATCAAGTCCACCATTGCCTCCTGTCACCAAGTCAAAAGCATATGGAATACAACTACTTTCACTTAATAAGGCTACGCCAGCAAAAGTGTTATTTGTGGTGTTCGCTTTGGTGTAAAATAAATTACGATTCTCAACAAAAGCAACGTTGTTGGCAAAATAATTGTCAATATCCCAATTTGTAAAAATAGAGAATACCATATTTGACAATTCCGTATCACTTTCATTGCTAATGTTATATGTGTGAAAAATAACAGAATTCAGTTTTTCGGCAAAGTATATTTTCGATTCCTGATCTATTTTTAAAGGTAACTGCGTGTATTTCAAGCCTGTCTTATAACTAGATTTTCCAAGTATGAATTCATTATCAACAGTCATTGTGTCAATTGCAATAGTAATATCAAAATCATATTTATCTAACAAAGCACTTGCAATATTATCTCTGGCATTGCCTATTATTATACCAGCCTCAGGTAATAAATTTTCTTGTTTCTTATAAATAAGACCTTTACCAAGAATATTTTGACTATTTGCAAAACCAATTTTCCCATTACTGGTAAAAGACGTTTCAATTAATGCTTGCTCAATGTTAATAAATGAAGGGTTTATTAGGGTTTTAAATATCTGATAATCGTTATATCCTTCATTAGAAAATTTAAAATCTAGTTCAATAGATTCGTCGAACGGAGCATCTTCTGAAATAGCAATTACTAATGGAGAATTTATATTATTTGTAGATTCTAATGTTGCTAATTTACCTGTAGTAAAAATATTGCTAACTGGTATAACCAAATCTGAATTCGATGTTAATTGAACTACCGTATTAGTAACTTGATTCAGATAATTAGTAACAGTAAAAGTAACTGACAGCGTGTCTCCGGGTAATGGGGTTGAGTGTTTTCCATTTAATTTTAAGTTAGATATTCTGAGTGAAGGCAGGTTGTTAATAGTAAGAGCATTATATGCATTAACTCTTCCTCTACCCATATGTCGGTAAAAATATTCATTGTCAGGAATTGTATCTATAATATCGGCAGTAATTCTCAATTGTTCGCCCGCTTGTAGTCCTGTGTAGCTTGGATTTTGTGCTAGTACTAATGCCGCACAACCAGCGGTAATAGGTGATGCAAAAGAAGTGCCCCAGCCACCTTTGTATTTGTTCGATAAGTAGGTTGTAAGAACATTTTCACCAGGAGCACAAATATCTACTTCAACACCATAGGTCGATTTGCTCGATTTAATATCACTACCATTAGTATTTGCAACGCTTAAAACTCCTTCGCACGCTGCAGGATAGAATGGTTGATCAGTTCTAGAATTTCCGGCAGCGGCAATCACTAAACAATTCTTTTCTTTAATCGCATAATCTATAACATCTTGACATAAAGGATTTGGAATTTGACCTCCCCAAGAGCAATTAATTATTTGACAACCATGGTCAGCTGCATATACAATTCCTTGGTAAGCTGCCGAAAGTTGACCTCTGTTATCCATAATTTTTACTGGAAGTACCTTGCTTTGGTAACCAATACTATAAATTCCAATTTTGTTATTGCATGTAGCCGCCGCTAAACCAGCAACCATAGTTCCATGTGTCGAAAGTAATCTGTTTGGGTTATTGTCGTTATTTGCTACATCCCAACCCCTAAAATTATCCGTAAAACCATCCATGTCATCGTCAATACCATTAATAGGATCGTTATAATTATATTTTATACTATTTATTATATCGGGGTGAAGTAAATCAACACCAGTATCTACAATGCCAATTACAATATTTGTATCGCCTGTATTTATATCATGGGCATCAAAGGCTTGAATGTTATTTAGATAATATTGACTGCCAACTAAAGGGTCGCTAATTTCTCCTAATAATACTGGAAGATAATATGGTTGTGCATATTCTATGATCGCATCTTTGTTTAATGCATGTATATCCTGAATAAGGTTATCATAATCTTGAGTCTTAACAATAAAAATTCTTGATAAATCATTTTTGTTTTTGCGCTTAGAATGTTCAGGGAACATAGCCATGTATTCAACAATATCTCCACTAATTATTTGACCTAGCCTTGCATATTGACTATTGGTATTGCTTTTTAACGATTCGCTATTTTTGAATTTAACTACAATAGTATTAGTTATATAACTGTTTTGGCCATAGTTAAAAAGAGGTAATAGTAAAAGTATAATTAAGTAAATATTCTTATTCATATTTTAGTTTTATTAAGATGCAATTTATAAAATATCCCTCGTTATTCAATATTATATGGTATATCAATAGAAGGTAAATGCTTGCTTATATGTTTGCTTTTTGTTGTTTTTATTGACCAATTGTTGTATATTATTGATTATATTTGTTTTTTGTAGGATTAATTGAAAAAAGTAGCATGAATTGTATAATTATAGATGACGATCCTTTAAGTAGGAAAATTATAGAAGGATTTATAGAT